>CAUYXS010000001.1:0-27749 GCA_963577205.1 Dehalococcoidia bacterium
CAAGCTTATCGGCGATGTGGCGACCGGTCACGGCACCGAACAGGCGCCCCGTCGGCCCGACCCTAGCCTCGATCACCACGTGCGATCCGGCGATGGCGTCGGCGACTACCTGCCAGTCGCTGGATTCCTTTACGCGCTTGTCCACTGCCACCTTCTGAATGGCGTTGGTGCGTTGAAGGGCATCGACTGTGGCAGCCGTGGCGAGGCTCCGCGGCAACAGGAAGTTGCGCGCGAAACCGTTCTTGACCTCTCGGACCTCGCCCGCGTCGGCCGTTCCGGGCACGTCCTCTAGAAAGATAACTCGCATAGCATTACTACCTCGATCGGGATAGGCCACAGACTGGCACGGTGGTCCGATCCAACAGGATAACATCCGAGTGTAGAACTCAGGGGAATTACCGCACTAGTCCCGAAGGTCCCTTGATGGCGCCAGGGGGGATTACGGGGGTTGCCTTCTCGTCGGAGGCTCAAAGGCCGGCCGGCCTTTGACCCTCCGCGGTCAGTGCCTGCTCTCGCCGCTCAGCGTGACGCGGGCTGATGGCCAAGAGTGATAAGGAATAAGGCGATGCGCTGCTATCCCGCCAGCGCGCGCGCCAGTCCAGTTTCATGGGCCTCGGCCAGCGCCGCGAGGGGCACGTCCACCAGGCCGCTCCAGCGCAGCTTGACGCCGTCCACGTTGCCTAGACGGACTGCTGGTACGCCTGCGCTCGCGGCGAACTCCAGTAGCGCGTGTGTCCCCGACGGCGAGGCCGAAACGACGACGCGTGATGCCTGCTCGCCGAACAGCGCGGCGTCCCAACGTCCTACGACCTTCGCATCCAGTTCAACCCCGACGCCGCCAATGATCGCCGACTCTGCGACGGCGACCGCGAGGCCGCCCTCGGAGCAGTCGTGGGCCGAGTGCAGCAGCCGTGCCTCGGCCAGCTCGACCAGTAGCGCTTGGAGCCGTGCCTCTGCCGTGAGGTCGATGTTCGGTCGTCCGTTAACCTGCTCATGGACATGAGCTAAGTACTCCGAGCCGGCCAGGTCAGAGGCCAGACCGGCGACTCCATCGGCGCCCAACAAGATCACGGCGTCGCCAGCGCGCTTGAAGCCAGCGGTCACAGACGCTTCCGCGCTTGCCAGCAGGCCAAGGGCTCCGACCACAGGAGTCGGGTAGATGGCCTGCCCTCTCGTCTCGTTGTAGAGCGACACATTGCCGCTGACAACGGGAACGCCCAAGGCCTCGCACGCGTCTGCCATGCCCCGGATGGCCTGCTCAAGCTGGTAGTACACCTCTGGGTTTTCGGGGTTGCCGAAGTTGAGGCAGTCGGTGACGGCCTGGGGCCGGGCGCCGGTGCAGGCAACGTTGCGGCAGGCCTCGGCTACGGCCATGGCTCCGCCTATGTACGGCTCTAGGTAGGCCATGCGGCCGTTGCCGTCGATGGCGACGGCGATGGCCCGTGTGGTGCCCCGGAGTCGCAAGACAGCGGCGTCGGCCTGGCCCGGCTTGATGAGTGTGTTGGTCTGTACCTCGTGGTCGTACCGCCGGTAAATGGCGCGGCGCGAGGCGACGTTGGGCGAGGCCAGCATCCGCTTCAGCAGCTCGTTGGCCTGGCTGCGCGCCGGCTCCAGCGGCATGGGCGCCGCGTGCAGCGCGTCGAGCCCCACCGGCCGGACGCCGGTGGGGCGGTATTGCGGGGCATCGACCAGCGCGGCCACCGGCGCTTCGCCCACCACCGTGCCTCCGTCGACGACACGCGCGATGCCGTCGGCCGTGACATGGCCGATCACAGCGTGGGACAGGTCCCAGCGATCGAGAATGCCTACCACCTCGGCCTCGTGGCCGGACTTCGGGATAAGCAGCATCCGTTCCTGAGATTCCGAGAGCATGACCTCATAGGCCGTCATGCTGGCCTCGCGGCGCGGCACCATGGACACGTCGAGCTCGAACCCCGTGCCGCCACGGTGGACGCTCTCGACCACCGAACTGGTCAGCCCGGCGGCACCCAAGTCCTGCATGCCTTCGAGATGACCTCCGCGTGCCACTTCGAGGCAGGCCTCGATGAGCACCTTCTCGAGGAAGGGGTCCCCGACCTGGACCGTCGGCCGCATCTCCCTCTCCTCTTCGAAGGTGCGCGAGGCTAGGCCGGATGCGCCATGGATACCGTCGCGCCCGGTCGAGGCCCCCACCAGCATCAGTGCGGCGCCGGGCGTGCTGGCCGCCGCGCGCACTAGCGAGCCGTGAGGCAGTAGGCCGACGCACATGGCGTTGACCAAAGGGTTGCCCGAGTACGAGGCGTCGAACTGGACTTCGCCTCCCACGTTGGGGATGCCGACGCAGTTACCGTAGCCGGAGATGCCGGCGACGATGCCCTCGAAAAGGTGCCGGTTCTGGGCGTCACCGGGCGGGCCGAAGCGCAGCGAATTGAGGAGCGCGACCGGACGTGCGCCCATCGCCAGGATGTCGCGAATGATGCCGCCGACACCGGTGGCTGCACCCTGGTAGGGCTCGACGGCCGAGGGGTGGTTGTGCGACTCGGCCTTGAAGACGACACTGAGGCCGTCGCCCACGTCCACCATCCCGGCGTTCTCCTCGCCCGCCCCCACCTGGACGGCTGCCCCCGTGGTCGGGAACAGCCCCAGCAGCGGTTTGGAGTGCTTGTAACCGCAGTGCTCGCTCCACATCGCCCCGAACATCCCAAGCTCTACCTCGGTAGGCTCGCGCGCTAGCTGCTGGACGATCAGCTTGTACTCGTCGCGGTTGAGCGCGATCTGGTCCAGAGTCTCTTTTGATGCGCTCATGCCGTCGCTCCGACCACACCTACGCCCGCGACCACCATCGCGGCGCCCACGAGGGCTCGCGGTGTGATTCGCTCCTGCCCGCGCAACAACACAAAGACGAAGGCGTAGGAAACCAGCGGCACCGCGCCGGTGATCGGGGCGCCGACGCTGAATGGGATGCGCTCTAGTGCCGTGTAGAAAGCGCTGATGGCGAGAGCGAAAGACGCGCCGGCGCCCGCGATCCATAGCATTGCGCCCCGGTTGATCCGACGGGTGCGCCGCAGGAGCGGCCCATTGACGGCGATGACGAAGCTCAGGCCGAAGCCGGCCTCGAAGAACCCAACGGTGACTCCGGGCGTGGCGTCATCGACAAGCCGGCTGGCGATGAACCCCGCCGACGCGAACGACATAGCCGCAATCAGCGTGAGCAGGATGCCACTGGTTGCGCGGGACGCTCCCGGCTTGCTCCGCTCGGCAGACGTCACTGGAGCACCTTGCCGCGCTCACTGACCAGCACTCCGACGCCCAGAACGATGGCGAAGGCCCCGCCGATGGTGGCGCTGCTGGGGCGCTCGTCCGCGATAACCACCGCAAGCAGGATGGCAAACAGCGGTGCGGCGCCGAGCATCGGTGCGGCAAGGGTGATCCCCACCCGATGGAGGCCGTGAAAATAGAGCAACTGCCCGGACACGTTGGACAAGAAACCCATGAGCGCGGTGAAGGCGTAGAACGCCGCCGTCTGAGAGGTCAGTACGTCTAACCCCTCCAGAGCCACAGCGAACACTGCAAGAGTCAGCGCGGTGACCGCCACGGTGACCGTGACCACCACGCCGGGCGCCGTTGTGTTTAGTGCCTTGCGCACCAAAACGTCACCGAAGC
This sequence comes from Dehalococcoidia bacterium, assembly GCA_963577205.1. Lineage (GTDB taxonomy): Bacteria > Chloroflexota > Dehalococcoidia > Lucifugimonadales > Australimonadaceae > CAUYXS01. The sequence goes on from CAUYXS010000001.1 coordinate 3,643, forward strand.
CGAAGGCGAGCGTCGCCACTAGCGCAAGCGCGATTCCCAATCCCATGTCGCCTCAGACCGCCGCGGCATGCTCGATCGCGCTAGCGATCGACTGGATGATCAGAAGGCCGTCGGTGCCGCCAAGAGCGGTCTCGACGACGCGCTCGGGGTGCGGCATCAGGCCAAGGACGTTGCCAGCCTCGTTGGTGACGCCGGCGATGTTGGCGCGCGAGCCATTCGGGTTCGCTGTCGCGTTGACGTTGCCGGCGGCGTCGCAGTAGCGAAGCACGATCTGCCCGTTTGCTTCGATGCGCTCGAGCCCTGCGTCGTCGATGAAGTAATTGCCATCGCCATGGGAGATGGGCAGCGATACGACCTGCTCTTGATGGCACAGCGACGTGAACGGCGCGGCGGCACGCTCCACGCGTAAATGTTGCTCCTGGCAGCGGAACTGCAAGTGGCTATTGCGCATGAGGGCGCCGGGCAACAGCCCGGCCTCGCACAGTACCTGGAAACCGTTACACGAGCCGATGACCGGCCCTCCGTCGCCAGCGAAGCGCACGATGGCCTCCATCACCGGCGAGAAGCGTGCAATGGCGCCGGGACGCAGGTAGTCGCCGTAGGAAAATCCGCCGGGGAGGACCATGCAGTCAAACCGGCTGACGTTCGTCTCTTTGTGGAATACGTACCCGGCATCGGCCCCGAGCACATCCACCAGCGCGTGATGCCAGTCCGTGTCGCTCCAAGTGCCGGGGAAAACCACGATGCCGAACCTGAGGGCCATTAAATACAGTGCCTCCTGGGCTAAGTCAACGAGTCGAGCAACTCGCTGACGACCGTGTTCACGACCGAGCCGTCGGCTTTGCCGCGCAGCTGCGGCATGAGCTTGCCCATGACCTTGCCGCGGTCGCCGGGGCCGCTAGCCCCGACCTCAGTGGCGGCCTGCTTGGCCAGTGCTAGGACCTCGTCCGTGCCCAGCTGTTCGGGCAGGTAGCGCATGACCACTGCCAGTTCCGCCTCTTCCTTGTCGACCAAGTCATCGCGGCCGGCCTGACGGAAAGTGTCGATGCTCTCGCGGTACTGCCGCATCATGCGGGCGAGAATCTCGACCGTCGCCTCCTCGCTGACCTCTTCGCCTTTCTCTTTTTCCTTGTTCTGGACGGCGGCACGGACCATGCGAATGGCCGTCTTGGCCACCGCGTCGTGGCCCCTCATGGCTGTGTACAGGTCGTCCCTGAGTCGTTCTTGGATGGTCACGCGCTTACCCCTTGGCCTTCGCGCAACGCGCGGAATAGGTTGGCCATCTTGACGGCGGCATCGGCGGCATCGGCGCCTCGGTTGCCGAGCTTCCCGCCCGCGCGGTCGGCAGCCTGCTCCGCGTTCTCCACCGTGAGCACACCAAAGGAGACCGGCACGCCGGTTTCGCGAGCGACCTCGGCGACGCCGCGCGCCGCCTCCGTGGCGACGTGGTCGTAGTGTGAAGTCTCGCCGCGGATGACCGCGCCTAGAGTCACCAGCGCATCCCACTGGCGCGAATCGGCCATGCGCCTGGCTGCCTGGGGCAGCTCCAGCGCCCCGGGGACCCATGCCACCAGCGTGTCTTTTTCGCGGACGCCGGCGCGCTGGAGCGCATCGAGCGCCCCGCTCAACAGCCGGGCCGTGACGAACTCGTTGAACTGGGAGGCGATGAGCCCGACTCGGAGGCCGTTTCCGTCGAGGCTGGGCCGTAGTTCGGGTGGCATGAGCCTATTGTAGCGGGGCCGTAGCCCGCCGGGCTACGGAGCGTGCTTGCATTGACCGCGACGTAACCGCGGGGTGCCCCGTACCCTTGGGAGCGACGCAACGGGGCGGGCGAAGAGAGCATATCCGTTGAGGCACTGCGGACTTCTCCAATTGCCAGACAGAACCGCACAGAGCGAGCCCGCCATAGGCTCCCGACACCGGCGGACTCGAAAGAACGCAAGGCCTAAGCCACGCTAGCAAGGCCGGCCAGGCCTTAGGCTTGCATTGTGAACCAGGTTGCGCCCGCTCGCCTCACGGCGTGGCTGGGTACGGCCAACGCACCGGCCCTAGCTGCCGGTGTCGGAGGCCGCCGCGTCCAGAGGGCCGAGCAGGTGCCCCATTTTGTCGCGCTTGGTTTGCAGGTAACGGAGGTTCTCGGGGATGGGCCTCGCGACAATGGGGACGCGCTCGGCAATTTCGAGACCGTAGCTATCCAGTCCGATCACCTTCTTGGGGTTGTTGGTGATGAGCCGCATCTTGTGCACGCCGAGCGTTCGCAGAATCTGCGCGCCGATACCGTAGTGACGTAGGTCGGCGGGGAATCCCAGCCGTTCGTTGGCCTCGACGGTGTCGGCGCCATCGTCTTGCAGCGCGTAGGCAAGGATCTTGTTGTGGATGCCGATGCCGCGGCCTTCCTGCCGCATGTACAGCAGGACACCGCGCCCCTCGGTCCCCATCATCTCTAGGGCCATCTGGAGCTGGGTGCCGCAATCGCAGCGCAGGCTGCCGAAGACGTCTCCGGTTAAGCACTCGCTGTGGACGCGGACTAGGACCGGCCCCTCTCCTGAGATGTCGCCGAAGACAATGGCGACGTGCTCGTCCTTGCCGACAGTGGTGCGGAAAGCGACAACCTTGGCCTCACCGTAGCGGGTCGGCAGTTTGGCCTCGGCGGTGAGCTCGATGAGCGTCTCGTGCTCCAGGCGGTAGGCGATGATGTCGGCGACGCTGATGATGTTTAGCCCGTGCAACTCGGCGAACGCCTCAAGGTTCGGCCCGCGCGCCATGGTCCCGTCGTCGTCCAGAATCTCGCACAGCACGGCGGCCGGCTTCAGGCCCGCGAGGCGCGCTAGGTCTACCGAGGCCTCGGTTTGGCCGACACGCACGAGTACGCCGCCGTCTTGCGCAGCCAGAGGAAACAGGTGGCCGGGGCGTGCCAGGTCCGTGGGGCGAGTCTCGGGGTCGACCAGCGCCCGCACCGTCTCAGAGCGGTCGAAGGCCGAGATGCCGGTGCCGCCGTTGTCGATGTCCACCGAAACGGTGAAGGCAGTGGCATAGCGAGCCGTGTTGCGAGGGACCATCGGATCGAGCCCTAGCTCGCTGAGACGCTCGTTGGTCAGCGGCACGCAGATGAGGCCGCGTCCGAACTTGGCCATGAAGTTGATTGCTTCGGGCGTGGTGCACTCGGCAGCGATGACGAGGTCACCCTCGTTCTCGCGGTCTTCGTCGTCGACGACGATGACGAACTTGCCCGCGCGGATGTCGTCGAGACCCTGTGCCACACTTGCCAGTGGCACGGCTAGTCCTTTCGCTCTGCGGTCAGTCGTTCGATGTACTTGGCCAAAATGTCCATTTCCAAATTCACTCGATCACCAGCCTGTCGCGTGCCCAGCACCGTGTGCTCCCGCGTATACGGTACCACGGCCACACCGAAGACCGGCCCATCTACCGTGGTGACGGTGAGGCTGATGCCGTCCACGGCTATGAAGCCCTTTTCGACGACGTAGCGCGCCAGCTCCGACGGCGCCTCGACTATCAGGCGCGTGTTTTCGGCGGTGCCGCCGAAGGAAGTGATGGTCCCGACGCCGTCGACATGGCCCTGGACGATGTGCCCGCCGAACCGAGCGCTCGCTAGGAGCGCTCGCTCGAGATTGACGCCGTCGCCGGCCTGTATTCTGCCAAGGTTCGTGCGCGCCAGCGTCTCCTCGGCGAGGTCGGCGCTGAAGCCGTTGGCGGAGCGCTCGACCACCGTCAGGCAGGCACCGTTTACCGAAATGCTATCGCCGAGCGACAGGTCGGCCGCGACCGTCTGCGTACGCACGCTGAGCCGATGAGGCGACAGCGCGGTGACAATGCCGACCTCTTCGATGATCCCAGTGAACATGAATCCGCTCTTGGCCTATCTGCCGGAGTAGCCGACGTCTACCGCGCCGGGTAGCCCACGATCATCATATCGTCCCCGGCCTGCTCGTAGCGGACCCGCTCGAGCCTGAGCGCGGCGGCAATGGACTCCGCTCCGGCGCCCTCGATGGCCGACGGCGCTTCGAGCCCCCCGATAATGACGGGTGCGACGAAGGCCACTACCTTGTCGACCAGCCCTGCGTCGAAAAGGTAGCCGAGGAGCGTTCCCCCACCCTCCGCGAGGACCGAGGTCACCTCCTGCTCACCCAGCAACACCAAGAGCTTGGCAACGTCGACACCCTCCGTCGCCGCGGGCAGCTCGATGACCTCGGCTCCGGCTCCAGCGAGCGCCGCCCGTCGCGCTTGCCCGGTGGCGACGATGGCCACCAGCGTGGCCCCAGGCTCTTGGAGCATTGCCGCCGCCGGCGGGAGCCGACCTTCGGTGTCGACCACGACGCGCAGAGGCTGGCGACCGTTGCGCAGCTCGACGTCACGGACACTAAGGCGAGGGTCGTCGGCCAGGACCGTGCCGATGCCGACCATGATGGCGTCCGACTCCGCACGCAACTGATGGGCCCGGATGCGTGAGACATCGCCCGATATCCAGCGCGCATCGCCGGTGCGCGCCGCCAGCTTGCCATCGAGGCTCATGGCGAACTTCGCCGTGACGAAAGGGAGGCCGGTGGTGACATGCTTTGCGAACGCCTCGACCACCTCGATGGCCTCGTAGGCTCCTTCGCCGACGTCGACGCTGATGCCTGCCGCCTCCAGGCGCGCGACGCCTTTGCCATCCGTCCGCGCGTCAGGGTCAAGCATCGCCACCCGCACGTCTGTCACGCTTGCGGCGATCAGCGCGTCGGCGCACGGAGGCGTTCGGCCGTGATGTGCGCAGGGCTCCATCGTCACGTAGAGCGTGGCGCCCTGCGCCGCGGCGCCCGCCTGCTCTAGCGCGACGGCCTCCGCGTGCGCCTGGCCGGGCGGCTGGGTCCTGCCCTCGCCAACCACACGGCCGTCCTTGACCAATACCGCGCCGACGGCGGGGTTCGGGCTCACGCCGCCCATCGCCTCGCGGGCCAGTTCGAGGGCACGTAGCATGTGGGCTGATACCTGAGGCTGGGACGCCATGTACCAAGTGTATCGCTTTACACAGGCTCGTCCGACGGGCGTGATGTGCTACCGTTCGGCACATCGGCCACCGCAAAGAGGCACCGAGCAGTACCTACGTGTCCTGCTGATTTTGGTAATGAGCTTCTTGGTCGTGCTTATAGGCACGGTCGCTGTTGTAGACGTTGAGCATGACCTCGCCAAGAACGATGGCTTGTGGCTTACGTGTTGGTCGCGATCATCGCGGCGGCGCGGGTCTTCCGCGAAAAGAAGCGAGGAAAGGTGAAGTGATGACAACTCAAGGCGGCCCTCTCTTCGTAGGACCGGAGTTTCACCGGACCCAGAACTATCTGCTCACTGGCCTTCGGTTGCTGCGGGGCGATGCCAACCTGCCTAAGACGGTGAAGCCTGGTGACGAGCTGAACAACCGCATGGCGCAGACGGTGCAGGCGATGGGGATTGAGGCGGCCTACGATGAGGTCAGCGAGACTATCGAGCACGCTATCGCGGAGCTTGAACCCCTTGCCGGTTTCTTCGCGGGGCCCACGGCAATGGACGTCCGGTTCCTCTCAGTGACGGGCGCGCTCCGCGCCCTGGCCGAGACGACGGATCTGCTGCCCGCCGAGCTGATGCGCGAGCTCGGACGCCCCAACCTCGCGGGCCTGAGCGATGCGCTACGCCACATGAACCTGGCCGCCGGGGCAGGCTACCGCCATCGAGCGGCAGAGCGCTTGCGCGGCCTCTACGTCATCGTCGACCCGGAGCTCACCAACGGTCGCGACCCCGCCGAGGTGGCCCAGCAGGCCATCGCGGGTGGCGCCACGGCGCTCCAGCTGCGGGACAAGGCACGCGATAAGGGCGATGGACTGCCGCTCGCTCAGCGCCTGGCCGACCTCTGCCGCCGAGAGGGCGTGACGCTGATCGTCAACGACCACGCCGACCTGGCGGCGGCGGTGGGCGCGGACGGGCTGCACGTAGGCCAGCACGACCTTCCTCTGGCCGTTGCGCAATCGGTCGTGCGGCCGTGGCAGTTCGTGGGCACATCCAACGCGCTGGCCGAGGAGGCGACCGCCTCATACGAGGGCGGCGCTAGCTACATCGCCGTTGGCCGTATGTTCGAGACCACGTCCAAAGCCAACACTCGCCCCGCGGGGCCGGAGACGTTGGCCCGCGTGCGGGAACTTGTCCCCGCGGGCGGACCGCCGTTGGTCGGCATCGGTGGGATCACGGCGGACAATGCGGGTGAGGTTGCTCGTGCCGGTGCCGATGGCATCGCGGTGATCAGCGCCGTGACGCAGGCCGACGACCCGCGGGCTGCTGCTGCCGCGCTGCTGGAAGCATTCGCCTCCGCAAAGGCCTAGCGCCGGCAGCAACTAGGCGAGGATGGCGACGCCCGAGGGCAGACTTAGATGAGGATCGCGACAGCGGTGCGGGCGACCTCGAGCAAACCACCAGGCCAGAGCCCCAAGACCAAGACCCCGGCCCCGGTGACTCCGAGCGCGGCCGTGGACGTGGCGCTGACCGCAACGCGGGCATCCTCTTTCGTCTCCGCCGGGCGCAGGTACATGGTCTTGATGACATTCACGTAATAGTAGGCCGAGACCACGCTGTTCACGACACCGATGACCGCTAGCCAGACGAGGTCGGCATTGACCGCGGCCTGGAACAGGAACAGCTTACCCATGAAGCCGACGGTCGGAGGGAGCCCGGTCAGCGACAACAGCGCGAGCGCGAGCACCCCTGCGAGCCAGGGCGAGCGCTGACCCAGCCCGGCCAGTCCCGCGATCCGCTCATCGCCCGTGCGGTCGGTGACAACGATGATTACGAAGAACGTTGTGAGCGTCATGGCCGCGTAGCCGCCGAGGTAGAAGAGCACGCTCGCCGCTCCAAGGGAAGCGTCGCCACTCTCCTGGCTCCTAGCCGCAATGGCCGCCACACCGATGAGCATGTACCCGGCCTGGGCGATAGTGCTGTAGCCGAGCAGGCGCTTGAGGTTTGCCTGGGCGATGGCCACGAGGTTGCCAACCGACATAGTTACGGCTGCCAGGACCGCGAAAAGGAAGGCCCAATCCTGGCTGACCACGTCGTGCCCCAAGGCTGTGTAGAAGACACGCAACACTACCGCGAAGCCCGCGGCTTTGCTGGCGACCGCCAGGAAGGCGCCCACCGGCAGCGGAGCGCCCTCGTAGACGTCCGGCGTCCACATCTGGAACGGCACCATGGATAGCTTGAACCCAAAGCCCGCGATGGCCAGGACCGCCCCCGCCATCAAAGCGATGCTCCCGAAAGGCACCTCGGGGTCCAACGTGCTGACCATCTGCGCGATCGTGGGCATCGCTGGGTCCAGCGCCACCACGCGCACGGTCCCCGCCGCACCGTAGAGAAAGGCGAAGCCGTAGAGCAGGACGGCGGACGAGATGGCTGATAGCAACAGGTACTTGAGGCCGGCCTCTGCCGACCGCGCCTGTCCTTTCGCAAAAGCAGCGAGGGCCACCACCGGCAGCGAGGCCAGCTCCAGCGCTACGAATATTGTAATCAGGTCGGCCGCCGCCGCTAGGAGCATGAGCCCGGTGGCCGAGAGCAGGACTAGACCAATGAATTCGGCCGGATACCGGAAGCGGACCAGCCCGTCCTTCGAGGCGAGGAGGACCAAGGCCAGGGCACTGACGATGAGGACCTTGAAGAAGAGCGCGAACTTGTCGACGACCAGTGAGCCGTTGAATCCGATCTCGGCACCGGCGGCCATGCCGTGGACGTCGTCCCACAGCACCAGGCTCAGCAGCAGCGGCGCGGCCAGCCCGGCAATAGCGATTGCGACCACCGCGCCTCGGCGCCGGAGCAGGACGTCCGCTAGCACGACGATGAGTGCGAGCCCCACGAGAGCCAGCTCAGGCGAAATGAGATAGATATCGCGTGTGGTGAGGCCCATGGTGCGCTAGCCGAACCTCGCCAGAATGGGCGCGAGACCGCTTTCAAAGGCGTCGGTCAGAAAGCGCGGATAGATGCCGACAACCATCACAGGCACCAACAACACGCCAATGGCCCCGGCGTCGACGATCGTTGCGTCTTGCAGCCCGTCCCAGCGCTCGAGGCGCGGGCCGAACATGGTGCGCTGGATCGTCCAGAGGATGTAGCCGGCGGCCAGCACAACGCCGAAGGCGGCCAAGCCGGTGGCCCACGCGTAGACGTGGAATGTCCCAAGGAACACGAGTATTTCAGCGACGAAACCGCTCGTCATAGGTAACCCCAACGATGCCAGCCCGGCGAGAACGAAGGCCGCGCCGATGAGCGGCATCCGGCCGATCATCCCGCCCATGTCGGGGATATGCCTTGTGTGCGTGCGCTCGTAGACCAGGCCAACGAGTACGAAGAGCAGGCCGGTGATGGTGCCGTGCGTGAACAACTGCATAGCTGCGCCGTTGATCCCGACGGCCGTGACCTGCGACGCCCCAAGCGATGCCACGCCGAGCACGACGAAGCCCATATGGCTTACAGAGCTATAAGCGATGAGCCGCTTGAGGTCAGTCTGGCGCATGACGATGAAGGCGCCGTACAGCACGTTCACTACCGCCAGCCCCGCCAGCAGGGGCGCGATCCTCCGCAGCTCGTCAGGGAATAGCCCGGCGTTGATGCGCAGCAGGCCGTAACCGCCCATCTTCAGCAGCACGCCGGCCAGCATGACGCTGACCGCAGTCGGTGCGTCAGTGTGCGCGTCGGGCAGCCAGGTATGCAGCGGGAAAATGGGTAGCTTCACAGCGAAGGCGATCAGAAAGCCAGCGAAGATGGTGCTGGCGGGCACGATCAAGGAGGTGAGCTCGCGCTGCGCGAGAACCGTCATATCGAAGGTGCGCTCGGCCGAAGGGAACGAGAAGTAGAGTGCGATGATGGCCGCGAACATGAAGGCCGAGCCGAGGAACGTGTACACGAAGAACTTCATCGCGGAGTACTCGCGGCGTCCTGTGCCCCACATCGCGATGAGGAAGTACATCGGGACTAGCTCGAGCTCCCAGAAGACGAAGAACAAGATCAGGTCGAGCGACAGAAACACACCCATGACTGACGTTTGGAGGATCAGCAGCCAGGCGAAATACCCTCGAGCGTTCGTCGCCACGCGCCACGACACTAGCACCGCCGCGACCCCCAGCAAGCCGTTGAGCATCACCAGCGGCGCGCTGAGCCCGTCCACGCCCAGCAGGTACTGAATACCGAACGCATTGACCCAATTGGCCCGCTCTACGAGGTCGTAGCCGTCCACTGCCTCGCGGTCGAAGGTCGCGAACAGAACCAGCGTCAGCGCCAACTCGGCACCGGCAACGGCCAACGCCAGAGACCGTGCGACCCGGGGGTCGCGGCCCAGCATCATGACTAGTACGGCGCCGACTGCGGGGAGGAAGATGATGATGCTCAGCATGCCGGCTTTACCCGCTCACCATGTAGGCCAAGAGGATGACGCCCGCACCCACGGAGATGGCGACGCCGTAGACCTGCACCTGCCCCGTTTGCAGCTGCGCCAGGGCGCGGCCTGAGTTGCGCCCCATCCACCCGGTTAAGTCCGCGAAGCCGTCGATGATGTGACGGTCCCACCAGTCGGCAGCGAGGAACAGACCTTGGTAGGCGAGGCGGCGCACCAGCAGGCCCTCATAGAGGTAGTCCATGTAGTAGCGCTGGGTCAGCAGCACGTGAAGTGGCCGCAGCACCGTCGTCACCCGCGCAGCTGAGATAGTCCGCGTTTGGTACATGAGCGCCGCCAAGCCGATACCCGCTGCCGCTGCCGCTGAGGAGGCCAGCGCGATGCCCACATGGAAACGCTCGCCCTCTTCGCCGAAGGCGTGTGCGAACCAGTGCGACGGGATGCTTGCCACGTCGGTGGTGGCGTTGGCCAGGTAACCGGCCCCGATGGCGGCGCCTGCCAGCGCGACCATCGGCAGCGTCATCACCCACGGCGACTCCGCGAGGTGAACGTGCTCGCCCATCTCGTGGGACTGTCTCTGGGCATCAGGCACGGCATCGATACCGCCGCGAAACTCCCCATGGAAAGTCATGAACACTAGACGGGAAGCATAGAACGCCGTCATCAGCGCCGCAGCGAGCCCGAGCCAGAAGACCAGTTGCGAGACGCCGAGACTGGGGGCGTGAGCGCCGTTCCAGGCGCCGGCCAGGACCTCGTCCTTCGACCAGAACCCGGCTAGAGGAAAGACGCCCGCGAGGCTCAGCGCACCGATCAAGACCAGCGCGTAGGTGAAGGGCATGGTCTTGCGCAGGCCACCCATGTAGCGCATGTCGAAGGTGCGGGTGCTGTGGTGAACGCTCCCCGCCCCCAAGAACAACAGGCATTTGAAGAAGGCGTGCGTGAACAAATGGAACATCGCGACCACCGGCAGGCCTACCCCCAGCGCGATGAACATGTAGCCCAGCTGACTCGCTGTCGAGTAGGCGAGCACCCGTTTGATGTCATTGGACACTAGGCCCATGCTCGCGGCAAAGACAGCTGTGAACCCGCCGATGACGGCGACTGCCGTCAGCGCCGCGGGGCTTTCCTCGAACAGCGGAAACATGCGTGCGACGAGGAAGACGCCCGCCGCGACCATCGTCGCCGCGTGGATGAGCGACGACACAGGCGTTGGCCCCTCCATGGCGTCGGGCAGCCACGTGTGTAGCGGGAACTGAGCCGATTTTCCGACGGCCCCCGCAAACAACCCCAGCGCGATCCACGTGACGCCGCCGCCGGCGATCAGCGGCGCGGCAGCCCAGATGTCGGGGATTTCGAACGGATTCAGACCCGCGATGGCAAATGTTGGGCTCTGTGCGAACAAGTACAGCAGCGCCAATAAGAAGCCGAAGTCGCCGAGGCGCGTGACGATGAAGGCTTTCTTGGCGGCGTTTACCGCCGCCGGACGCTCGTGCCAGAAGCCGATGAGCAGGTAGGAGGAAAGCCCGACCAACTCCCAGAACACGAAGAGCTGGATCAGGTTGCGGGCGGTGACCAGCCCGAGCATCGACGCGGTGAACAGAGCCATGAAACCGAAGTAGCGGGCGTACGAGCGATCCCCGTGCATATAGGCCTGCGAGTAGATCTGCACCATTAGGCTCACGCCGGTGACGACCACTAGCATGATGGCTGTGAGCGGGTCTAGCAGCACGCCGATCGTCATGGCGAAGCCGCCGGCGGCTGGGTCGCCGATGACGAACCATGAATGGGACGCGAAGCCGATGGCTTCGCCGTGCTCACCTAATACCGAACGCAAGGCCCAGATGCTGAGCCCGAACGATGCGGCGATGGCCGCGATGGTCACGTAGGCGCTGAGTCGGGACGCTGGCCCGGCAAGCGGGCGAATCGCAAGGGTGATCAGCGCCGCGGCGCCAAGCGGCAGCAGGACAATGGCCCATGTCGCCTGCTCGTTGATCATGCCTAGAGCTTCCTCAGTATCTCGTCGGCGACGTGCTCTCGGCCGCGTGGCACCATGACCTTGAACGGCACCGACTCGCCATGTTCGGTTATGTCGCCGACGGGCAACAGGCGCACCGGAAGTCCTTCACCTTCGAGGATTTCTGACCACATCTCAGCGGTCATCAGCGTCGACACCCGTTTGTATTCGACCCACATCTCTTCTGCTCACTCCATTCGTCCGTCGCGGGCCACTCGCCCTATTCGCCTGCGAGGTGAACCCAGTTCGGCTAGCGCCGCATCAGGCTCGCTTCGGTGATGTCGGTGGTATCGCGGTTGCGTACCAGCGTGATGATGAGAGCCAGCCCTAACGCCACTTCGGCCGCCGCAACGACGATCGCGAACGCCACGAAGGCCTGACCGGTCAGTACCGCGCCGGCGGTGTCGGCGTTGGCCCCTGCGAGGCGGACTTCAGCGGGGACCACGTAGCGCGAAAACGCGACCAAGGCCACGTTGACGCCGTTCAACATGATCTCTGTGGAGATCAGGACGGCAATGACATTGCGCCGGGAGAGAGTGCCGTACAGTCCGATGGCGAACAGCACCGCCGATAGCACGAGGAGACGCTCTAGCATTGCGCGGCGTCCTTCTGCACGGCTCCAGCCGACAGCAAGCGCCAGGTAGGGCGAAAAGGCATGCGCCTATCGCTCCCGTACCAGAGCCAACGCGCCGACGACGGCAGCTAGCAACAACACGCCCACCGCCTCGAAGGCTAGCACGTAGTCGCTGAGGAGCAGCAATCCCAACTCGGCGGGCGTGTTCACGAGCACGGCCTCGAGAGGTCCTGGCAGCGCCTCCGGCAGGACCTGCCACTCAGCCTGGACTATGGCCCACACCAGCCCGGACAGGATCAGCGCCGCGCTTATGATGGCGAGGGGTTGGAGGTTGGTTGCGCGGCTCGCATGAGGTACGTCGCGCGTGAACATAACGGCGAAGACCACCAAAATGGAGACCGCGCCAACGTAGATCATCACCTGTGCCACGGCCAGGAACTCGGCGTTCTGCTGCGCGAAAATGCCGGCCACGCCAAGGAAGCTGACGATCAGCGAGAGCGAGGCCCGGAACATGTTGCGCTGGACGACGACCAGTAGCGCACCGCCGATCGTAACGGCGGCCAGCGCCCAGAACACGACTTCCTGAAATGCGTTGTCCACGGTGATTCCTAGGGTCTCAGTTACTCGTAGTCGCCGTCGGCAGATGCTTCCTTCGCTTCGCCTTCAGGCAGCATCTCGGGGCGCTTCGGGTGCCAAAAGAACGGCTCGCGGCCGACCTGCTTGGCGTCTGCCTGCCCCACGTAAGGGTCGAAGCCGTCGCGTGCCAGCTGCGGCCTGAACCAGGCGCTGGGGTGTTTGTCCCGCGTCCGCAGGTCGTCAATGGTTATCACGAGGTCCTCGCGGCGAAGCTGGGCAGCCTCGAACCGTGTGCCCATGTGCAGCGCATCGTAAGGGCACGCCTCCACGCACAGGCCGCAGTACATGCACCGCGCCTGGTCGATGTCGAAGGTTTCGATCTTGTACGAGCCTCCGTCCTGCTCGTTCCCGCCGCCCTCGGCGTCGGTCACGATGCGGATGATCCCAAGCGGGCAGTACTTGGCGCAGGACGCGCAGCCGGTGCAGCGGTCCTCGTACCAGACGAACTCTTGCCCGCGGAACCGCGGGTGCTGCGGGACCCGTTCCTCCGGGTACTGAATGGTGGAGGGCTTGCGGACGAAATTGCGCAGCGTCACGCCGAAGGCCTTGGCCATGCCGATGCCGTACATCAGTGGGCCTCCATGCGTGTGCCGCCCGAAGGGGTTATTCGCGCCGTTGGCTCCCCTACGCGGCCGAAATGCGCCAGCGTGGGGATCGCGATCGCCGCCACGGCTACATTGATCGCCGCCATCAGCCACAGGTCGCCAGTGCTCAGTGTTCCCGCGGCATCCGCAAGAGCCAGCCGCTCGACGGCGAGAGCGACGACGTTGATCAGGCTGATCGGGAACAGGAACTTCCAGGCGAACGCCAATATCTGGTCGGGCCGCAGCCGAGGGAGCGTGGCGCGGACCCAGGTGGTGACGATGGCGAACCCGCCGACCTTAATCAGCATCCAGAGGTGCGAGGGGAGCACGTCCCATCGCCATCCCTGCAGGAAGAGCACGGCGAAGAAGGCGCCCGCGACCATGAGTGCCGCGAACTCGGCCAGCATGAATGTCCCGAACTTCATGCCGCTGTACTCGGTCAGGTACCCGGCGACGATCTCAGAGTCGGCCTCCGTCACATCGAAGGGGCTGCGGTTCAGCTCGGCCAACGTCGCCGTGAAGAAAACAAACGCACCCAGTGGGGCCACCAGCAGGAAAGGCACTGACTGCGCCTCGACCGTCGCCACCAGCGACATCGACCCCGCCAGCACCGTCGCGCCCAGCAGCGCCATGACCAACGGCACCTCGTAGCTGACCAGCACTGCGGCCGCGCGCATGCTCCCGAAGGTCGAGAACTTGTTGGCCGAGGCGTACCCGGCCATCAGCACGGCGATGGACGCTAGTCCCGAAACCGCCACCAAGTAAAGCAGACCGATATTGAGGTCGGCAACGAACGTGTTGCGCCCCAGCGGTAGCACGCCCAACGCCAGCACGACGGACCCCAGCATCACCACGGGAGCCAGGCTGAAGACGACCCGGTCGCCGGCGCGCGGGATGAGGTCTTCCTTCGTCAGCAGCTTGACCGCGTCGGCGAGGGACTGGAGCAACCCGAAAGGGCCTGCCCGGTTCGGGCCCAGCCGATTGGTGAAGCGGCCTAGGAGACGGCGCTCCGCCCACGTGTAGCCTGTGGCCAACCCGAGCAGCACGTTCACGGTCAGCAGTACTAGGGCAAGCGCGGCCGCGGCATAGGCGAGCCATGCCCACTCCGTGCCGAGCCAGTCCACCACGAAGCTGTAGACGGTGCGGTAGATCGTATTGTCGGTCAGCACGTCGCCCACTAGCGGTCTACCTCGCCCATGTTGAAGTCGAGGCTGCCGAGGCTGACGATGATGTCGGCCAGCTTCCAGCCGACGAGCATTTCCTTGAACAACGACAAGTTGATGAGGGACGGCGAGCGAATCTTGCACCGGTAGGGCGCGATGCTCCCGTCGCTGACAAGATAGAAGCCGAGCTCGCCCTTAGGCGCCTCGATGGGGACGTATGCCTCGCCGGGCGGCGGGCGGAACAGCATCGACATCGTGGAGCGTACAGGCCCGGCTTCGATCTGCCGGTAACACTGCTCGATGATGCGAAGCGACTGCCGTACCTCCTCCATGCGCACCCAGAAGCGATCGAAGTTATCGCCGCCGGTCGCTGTGACGACGTCGAAGTCAACACGGTCGTAGGCGTCGTAGGGCGCGGTCTTGCGGATGTCCCAGGGCACACCGCAAGCGCGGAGCACAGGGCCCGTGATCGACGCGTTGATGGCCTGCTCTGCGGTGATGACGCTGACATTCTTGGACCGGGCAAGCACGATCTCGTTGGGGAAAATGAGATCGTAGAGTTCGTCCGCGTAGCCGGGCATGTCATCCAGAAAGCGCCTGAGCGCGGGCCAGAACTCGTCCGGCGCGTCCTGGAAGACGCCGCCGATGCGCATGTAGGACACGGTGATACGAGCGCCGCAGAGCATCTCGAACATGTCAAGGATGCGCTCGCGCTCGCGGAAGCAGTACATCAGCGCGGTGCCGCCGAACCCGCCAAGTTCGGCCAGGAAAAACCCAACGCCAACGAGGTGGCTGGCAATGCGCTGGAGCTCGGCGGCGATGGTGCGGAGGTAGAGGCCCCGCTCGGGGACCGCTAGGCCGACGAGCCGCTCGCAGGAGAGCACGTAGGCCTGGTTGTTGGTCATAGACGCCACGTAGTCCAGGCGGTCAGTAAGTGTGATGATCTGGGTGTACTGGCGCTCCTCGGCCAGCTTCTCGGTGCCGCGATGGAGATAGCCGATGACCGGCTCGACGTCCTGCACGTTCTCACCGTCGAAGGTGACACGCATGCGGAAAACGCCATGCGTGCTCGGGTGGTGCGGCCCAATGTTGACCGTTACCGGCTCGGTGTGCAGCGTCATGGCCTGGGCTTACCCACCGTGTGGCCACTTATAAGGGAGCGGGGGCTCTAAGTAGTCGCGCCGGAGCGGGTGGCCCTCGAAGCCCTCCCAAAGCAGCAGGCGCCTCAGGTCGGGATGACCCTCGAAGGCGACTCCCATCAGGTCGTAGACCTCTCGCTCCTGGATCTCTGCGCCCTTCCAGACTGAGACGACAGAAGGCACCTCCGGTGTGTCCCGGCCGTAGACTTTGGCCTTCAGCACCGCCGTCGTGTTCCGCTCGATGGAAGTGAGATGGTAAATCATCTCGAAATACTCGACGTAGTCCACCGCCGTGATGGCGTTGAGCAGTTTGTAGTCGCTTGCTGGCTCGTCCCTGAGGTAGGCACACACGTCACGGATCGACTCGGGAGTCACCCGCGCAGCGAGCTCATCGGAACCGACGACGGCGGCGCCAAAGGGCGCGCGGAGCGCGTCCGCCAGCGCATGGCCCGATGTGGCGCTGGACACGCTTACGATCCCGCGGGCTGGCGACCCAGCTGGTACTTCTTGATCTTCTCGTGCAATTGCATGATGCCGTACAGCAGTGCGTCGGGACGGGGCGGGCACCCTGGCACGTAGACATCCACGGGCATGATGTGGTTCACGCCGGGGACGACGCTGTAGCCCTGGTAGTAGGGCCCGCCAGAGGTCGCGCACACGCCCATGGCGATCACCCACTTGGGCTCCGCCATCTGGTCGTAGATGCGGCGCACGGCGGGCGCCATCTTCCAGGTCAGCGTGCCAGAGACGATGAGGAGGTCGGCCTGGCGAGGCGATGCGCGCATCGCCTCCATACCAAAGCGAGCCAGGTCGAAGCGACCCATCGCGGAGGCCAGCATCTCGAATACGCAGCACGCAAGACCGAAGGCGACAGGCCACGTGGCCGACCGCCGACTCCAGTTGAGCAGCGCGTCCATCGAGGTGACGGCAACATTGCCGCGGTAGTCGTCAGGAACCTGTATGAGGGGCTCGGGGAAGGCCTCTTGGGCAGACCACTTCAGGCCCTCGATGGTGGCGCCCTCTATGCGGTCAAGGTCCCAGCCGTCGACAGCCGGTATCTCCTGCCCGTAGGCCGACCGAATATCGGCATCGTTGGACGGCGATTCCACGCTGGGCGCCTCCTGAGTGGCTGGCGAGCGAGCCGTCCGTTGCCTGCTGGAACGCCCTCACCAACCGGCGCGAGCATAGCACACGGGGGTATACGTGAAAAGTCGCACAAGCAGAGCGCTACTCGGACCAACTCGCTGTCGCATCGCAGGGCTGCGGGATGCCGATGGAGGCGATTCGCCGACGGCATGCGCGCAAGCCGCTGGTAAGCCAGGAGCACCGCTGTGCTACCCTCGCGCCATGCCTGATTACGAAGACCGCCTGAACGAGATCACCGCGGCCGCCATCGCCGAACTGACCAAGAAGCACGCGGCCCGCGAGGTCGCCATCCAGGCCTCCCGTGAAATTATCCGGCTGTCCGCCAATGCCATCCGCGCTGTCCACCGGCAGGAGATGGCCGAGGCGAGCAAAATGGCCGAGGGCGCCGGGGCGAAAGTCACGGAAGTGCGAGACCTCGTCCGAGAGGAGTACCCGGACTTGTACTACACGGGTTACACACAGGATGCGCAGAAAGAGTACGCGGAGGCACGCCTCTGTTACGCGTTCATCGCCGACAGTGAACTGCCGACGCCTGGTGACATTGGCGTCGAGGTGGCGCCCTACCTCAACGGCATGGCGGAAGCGGCAAGCGAGCTGCGCCGCTTCATCCTCGACTCGCTGCGTCGCGACGACGACTCGCGGTCCGAGGAGCTCATGGGCAAAATGGACGATGCCTACAACATGATGGTCGGCATTGACTTCCCCGACGCGCTGACCGGCGGGCTGCGGCGCACGACCGACCAGCTGCGCGGCGTGTTGGAGCGCACGCGGGGCGACCTGACGATGGCGATGCGGCAGCGGCGCCTTGAGCGCATGCTCGCCGCACGCGAGGGCTGAGGCCTAAGGCATGGGCGTGCGTTTCGCTCGCTCGCTGCACGGCCATCAAGGACAGGCCTCCTGGTGATGTCTGGGCGTTGGCGGGCTTGAGCGTAGCCACCTTAACCGACATGGCGGACCTGCCCGGCTTGCTGGGCCTATGCTGAGTTGCGTATCCGAATTACCCAGGCCCGTAGCGGGAGCGAGTCCGGTTGCGAATTCCGTAATAGCCGTGTAAATTCTCCGCTATAAGGGTCTTATTGCTACGTAAATGGCTCCGGCGGTAGCCGGAGCCCGACTTCTGGGAGGATTCATTCATGACTGGCCTTTACCTAGCCTTGGGCGCTGGCGGGCTTGCGTTGTTCTTCGCGGCCTACCTGGCACAGCGCGTGCTTAGCGCAGACTCGGGCAACGAGCGCATGCAGGAAATCGGCGCGGCGATTCATGAAGGCGCCAACGCTTTCCTTCGCCGCGAGTACTCCGTGCTCCTAGTGTTCGTTCTTGTCGTCTTCGGTATCCTGCTTGCGCTTGGACTGAGCCGTGACGAGCAGCAATGGGAGACGTCCATTGCCTACCTCGTCGGCGCCTTCTCCTCAGGCCTCACTGGGCTGATTGGCATGCGCATCGCCGTTGGGGCGAATATGCGAACTGCCGCCGCTGCCATCCGCGGGATCAACCCCGCGCTGCGCGTGGCCTTCTCGTCGGGCGGGGTCATGGGTATCAGCGTCGTGGGCATAGGCATTATCGGTGCAGCTGCCCTCTGGTTGATTTTCGAGGACCCGCAGATTGTGGCCGGCTTCAGCTTCGGAGCTTCATCCATCGCACTGTTTGCGCGCGTGGGTGGCGGTATATACACCAAAGCTGCCGACGTCGGTGGCGACCTCGCTGGCAAGGTAGAGGCCGGGATTCCGGAGGATGACCCCCGCAACGCTGCGGTCATCGCCGACAACGTCGGCGACAACGTTGGCGACGTTGCCGGCATGGGCGCCGACCTCTTCGAATCGTACGTAGGCTCCATCATCGCGACGCTTGCCCTGGCCGGCACCGCGTCGTTCTTAGCCACCAGCGGCGTCGCCGGGGCCGGAGCCCCGGCGTTCGTCCTCCCGTTCCTGATCGCGGGCGGCGGCATCGTCGCCTCGATCCTCGGCACCTTCCTCGTCCGCACCGGCGAATCCACCAACATCGGCAGCCTGCTGTGGGCGTTGCGGCGCGGCACCTTCGCCGCGGCGCTGCTCGGGTTAGGGTTCGCCTTCCTGTCGACGTGGTGGCTCTTCACCATCCAGAACGACTTGCCCATGGAGGCAGTGTGGAAGGTCATGGGCGCTGTCGGCATTGGCCTGGCCGCCGGCGGCATCATTGGCTTGAGCACTGAGTACTACACCTCGTATGAGTACAAGCCGACGCGGGGCATCGCGGCGCGGTCAGCCACAGGGCCGGCCACGGTCATCATCAGTGGTTTTGCCACCGGAATGCTGAGCACGGTTATTCCACTGATCGTCATCGGCGCAGCGGTCCTGGGGGCTTATGAGTTCGCGGGCGTATACGGCATCGCCATTGCCGCGGTGGGTATGCTCTCGACCCTTGGCATCACGCTGGCGACTGACGCCTATGGCCCAGTCGCCGACAACGCCGGCGCCATCGCCGAGCAGGCGCACCTCGATCCGGAGGTGCGCGAGCGAACGGACGCGCTGGACTCGCTGGGCAACACAACCGCGGCGAGCGGCAAGGGCTTCGCCATCGGCTCGGCGGTCTTGACCTCCCTTGCCTTGATGGCGGCGTACGCGACGATTGTCGACCTCGAGGTCATCGACCTGCTCCAGCCGTCTACGCTCGTCGGCCTGTTGTTGGGTGCGCTGATGCCGTTCATTTTCAGTGCGCTGACCATGGAGGCGGTGGGCAACGCGGCCCAGGACATGGTGGAAGAGGTCAGGCGGCAGTTCCGCGAGATACCGGGCCTTCGTGAAGGCGCCCCGGGCGTGCGCGCTGAGTACGCGAAGTGCGTGGAGATCAGCACCAACGGTGCGCTGCGCGAGATGATCGTGCCGGGCCTGCTCGCAGTGGTCGTCCCCATCGTCGTCGGCGTGACCCCGTTCCTAGGCGCAGAGGCGGTTGGCGGCCTGCTCATCGGCGCGATCAGCACGGGCTCGCTCTTGGCCATCACCATGGCCAATGCGGGCGGTGCATGGGACAACGCTAAGAAGTACGTCGAGGCCGGAAATCTTGGCGGTAAGGGCACAGAAGCGCACAAGGCCGTGGTGGTGGGCGACACGGTCGGAGACCCATTTAAGGACACCTCCGGCCCGGCGCTGAACATCCTCATCAAACTCATGGCCATCGTCGCCGTCGTCTTCGGCAGCGGCTTCGCGACCTAGTCGGGCGGTGCTGTTTCAGCGGGCTCAGCGCATGCGCTGAGCCCGCTCGCTGCCGCTCTTCGTGGCGCGAGGGACGAGCGCGTCGGCTTCGAAGGGCAGCCCTGGTCCATAGGCGATTAGTTCAAGCAACGGGAGTGCCAAGTGGACCTACAGTTGGGAAGTAAGCGTGCCCTCGTTACGGGGGCCAGCCGCGGCATAGGCAAGGCCATCGCTATGGAGTTGGCCCGCGAGGGCGCCAGCGTTGTCATCTGCTCGCGCAACCGTGAGCAAATAGAGGCAACGACATCCGAGATCGCGGCCGAAACCGGGGCTACGGTCGTGGGCTTTGTTGCCGATACGAGCGATGGCGATGCTATCAAGCGGCTCGTTGCTGATTGCGTCGGTACCCTCGGCGGCCTCGATATTCTGGTCAATAACGCCGCCCGTGTTTCGGGCGGCGCCACGCCCGACTCGCTGCTCGGCGGCACCGACGAGCTGCTGCGGGGTGACTTCGAGACCAAGATGCTGGGTTACGTGCGCTGCGCCCGCGAGGCCGCGCCACACATGCTCACCGCTGGCTGGGGGCGCATCATCAACGTCAGCGGCATGGCCGCGCGCGGAGGTGGCTCCGTCAGCGCCGGCATGCGCAACATCTCCCTTGTGAGCCTGTCCTCCTCCTTAGCGCAAGAACTCGGTCCCCACGGCGTCTCGGTCAACACCGTCCTTCCTGGCGCCGTTCTAACGGAAGACCGGCCCGCGCGGCTACGGGCGCTCGCGGAGAGGCAGGGCACGACAGCGGAAGTGCTGGACCGCACCGACGCGCAGCGGAACGCCATCAAACGCGTGGTCAGCGCTGCGGAGATCGGGGCGGTTGTCGCGTTCCTGTGTTCCCCGCTGTCGCAGGCCGTCACCGGCGAAGCCATCTCCGTTGGCGGAGGCGGGAGCCGGGCCATCGTCTACTAAGTGACCTAGCGGACCTCGGCGCGCCCGCGAGGAATCTGAAGGGGCCCGCATCGTCGTTCACTTACTGGATTCACGCTTCCAGACCCAGACGCCGCCCTTTGGCCTATCGGTACGGGTATTCACCAAGGCTTCGACCTGCTGGGCGGCAGGTAGAATGAATCGTGTTCTGACTCTGATGCGAGCCCATCTCGCCGAACAAGATAAGCAAGGCCTGCCCATCGACAAGCCCGCGAAGGACGCTGGAGAATGGGTTCGGATTGCGGGCGCTTGAGCGGCTCTTTGAGGACGCCGGCAGGTTCTCCATCCGTGCCGTTTCGTAATCCATGGCTCATCCTCCTCGGGTTTCCCTGGTTGAGTGCGTAGCGGTGCGTCACCAGGCGCTGCGGTCCGTAGTTCCGCTCAGGGTGTCGTAACTGGGTCCCGCCATTTCCTCGGCACCTGATCACAGTAAGTGCAGGGCGCACGCGCCATCCGCTATCCTTCGCGCCGGAGACGGAGACGAACATGGTCTTGAGCGATCGCACGATCAGGGAAGAATTGGCCAAAGGGCGCATCATCGTCACGCCTTTGACTGAGGACTGCATTCAGCCGGCCAGCGTCGACCTGCGCCTTGACCGCCGCATCCTGGTTTTCCGCAACAACCGAGTGCCCTACGTGGACATACGCGCCGACACTGAGCGTCTGACGGACATGGTCACCATGGCGGACGACGACCCGTTCATGCTGCACCCCGGCGAGTTCGTCCTGGGGAGCACGCTCGAGCACGTGGAAGTCCCCGACGACCTGGTGGCGCGCCTCGAGGGCAAGAGTTCGCTGGGCCGCATAGGTCTGCTCATCCACTCCACGGCCGGCTATGTCGACCCAGGGTGGAAGGGCAACCTCACGCTGGAACTCAGCAACGTTTCCAGCCTGCCTATCACGCTCTATCACCGAATGAAGATTGGCCAGATCTCTTTCCTGCGCTTGACGACGCCGGCGGAGAACCTCTATGGGTCCAAGGAGCTCGGCTCCAAGTACCAAGGGCAGAGCATGCCGACGGCCTCGCGGATCTCAAAGGAGTACGAGGGCGGCAACCGCTAGGTAGCGTGAACCTCTCGTGTTGAGCTTGCCGAAGCACGAGCGCCCATTGGCTGCTCTTGCTCACCCTCACTCGCTTCCCGGCCCCGCGCTGGGGAGGAGGGGAGTCGATGGGAATAGGCGCTAGCCTTCCCCGATGTCGATGCTGCGGTAGTAGCGGACGTTAGGCCCGTCGCCATCCAAGGTGATGTCGACCTTCCCGTAGTGTGTGCGCATGTTGC
Organism: Dehalococcoidia bacterium; assembly: GCA_963577205.1. Lineage (GTDB taxonomy): Bacteria > Chloroflexota > Dehalococcoidia > Lucifugimonadales > Australimonadaceae > CAUYXS01. The sequence goes on from CAUYXS010000001.1 coordinate 25,721, forward strand.
GTTCGATGATGCGTAGGCCGAGCGCTTGGAGATGGTCGGAGGGATGTTCTCGCCGCGCGTGCTCAGGCGGCTACGGGCACTAGGCATCGGCGGCGAACAGCAGAGGGCGCATCGGCGAGAAACTGCGGCGGTGCTGCGGGCTGGGGCCCAAGGCCGCGATGGCGGCCAAGTGAAAGGCCGAGGCGTAGCCCTTGTGACCGCCCAGCCCGTACCCGGGGTAACGTTCGTCATACGCACGCATGAGCGCGTCGCGGTAGACCTTCGCGACGACGGAGGCGGCGGCGACGGCCGAGCACAGCAGGTCGCCCTTCACGATGGGCGTGCAAGGCCGCAGGTGCCAGTCGATGCCGGCCTTGCCGTCGACTAGCAGATGGTCCGGTGGCGGGTCCAGTTGATCGAGCGCGATCCGCATCGCAAGCTTCGTCGCCGGCATGATGCCAATCTCGTCGATCTGGGCCGACGACACCTCGCCGATGCCGATTGCCAGCGCGATCCCGCGCACCACGCTGTCGCCGCGCTCGCGCTGGCGTTCGGTCAGGGATTTGCTGTCTTGGATCAGGTCGAGGTCCCGGGCTCGCGAGCCTTTCAGGTCGGGCAGGATGACAGCTCCGGCCACCACCGGGCCCGCCAGCGGACCTCGGCCCACCTCATCCACGCCAGCGACCTGTACGAAGCCCGACTCCCAGAGCCGACGCTCCTCTGCCTGTGTCGCTACGATGCGAAACCTCGGCTCCGCCTTGGTCGCACCGGTCATCTCAGCCTCCCTCGGTGTAGGTCTCGGCCCGTCCGGGCGGTTGGCCCCCAGCGTAGTGACGCCTTCCAGCCCTGGTGAGTCGCTAGCCCCCTAGCCTTCGGGGCCTTCGATGTAGCCGCCGCCGATGACCTCATCACCATCGTAGAAGACCGCGGCCTGACCCGGCGTGATGGCCCGCTGTGGCTCGTCGAACCGCAGTACGGCGTCGGTCCCTGACGGCTCCAGCGTCGCCGGCAGTGCTCTTGCGTTATAGCGAATCTTGGCCTCGACCCGCACGGGGTCGGAGGGCTCGGCTTCGCCGATGTAGTTGACGCTCGCAACCCGGACCCCGCTGTGTATTAAATCGGCCTCGGAGCCGAGGACAACCCGGCCGGTGTCGGCCTCCACTCGCGTCACGAAGAGGCGCTCGCCGGTGCTCACGCCGAGCCTGCGCCGCTGGCCAACGGTGAAGAATTCGATGCCCGGGTGCTCACCTAGCACCCGGCCTGCGGTGTCAACGAGCTGGCCCCGTTGCGGAGTGACTCGGTCCCTCAGGAACGCGCGATAGTCGTCCTGCGGGATGAAGCAGATCTCCTGGCTATCGGCCTTGTTGGCGAGGTGTAGGCCTGCTTCGACGGCCAGCTGCCGAATGCCGGCCTTGGTGTGGTGGCCGACCGGGAGCAGGACGCGGCTGAGCTGGCGCTGCGTGAGCCCGAACAGCACGTAGGACTGGTCCTTGCCGGTGTCGACGCCGCGCAGCAGGCGGTGCAGGCCAGAGCCTGCCGAGGCCGTGCGCGCGTAATGACCCGTCGCGATGAAGTCGGCGTCCATGGCCGTGGCGCGATTGAGGAGGAAGTCGAACTTGATGCGGTCGTTGCAGGCGATACACGGGTGGGGCGTTCGCCCCCGCTGGTACTCGGCGACGAAGTAGTCGATGACGTGAGCCCGGAACTCGCGCTCGACGTTGAGCACGTAGTGCGGGATACCGATGGTCTGGCAGACGCGGCGCGCGTCTTCAATGTCGTCGATAGAGCAACATCCCTGGTGGTCGGGTGTGATTGCCCGGTCGTCAGCCGACCATAGCCGCATGGTTACGCCGATGACGTCGTAGCCCTCGCGATGGAGAAGGTAGGCGGCGACCGACGAATCGACGCCACCCGACATGGCGACGACGACGCGCGGCTTGTTTGCGAGGTGCGGGGAGTCCACGCAACTAGCGTACAGGATCGGCTCGCGCTGCGCCCCCGTGCGCGCTAGCTGGCCCGCATTAGCGTCAGCGAGTAGCGGCCGCCCAGC
>CAUYXS010000002.1:0-22863 GCA_963577205.1 Dehalococcoidia bacterium
ATTCGTTCACACACATCCTTGACGCTGGACGTACACCTCATGGTCGCCGAGCCGGAACACCTCGTGCCCGACTTCGTCGCGGCGGGCGCCGACATCATTACCCTCCACTACGAGGCGACCGTCCATCTGCATCGTGCCATTCACCAGGTCAAGGAATTGGGCGCGAGGGCCGGCGTCGCCGTCAACCCCGCGACGCCCGTCTCGGCGCTCGAGGAGATCATCGGCGACGTTGACCTAGTGCTGTGCATGACTGTGAACCCAGGGTTCGGCGGCCAGGAGTTCATTCCTGGCTCACTGGAGAAACTCAATCGCCTGAGCAACATGATTCCTCGGAGCCCGGATGCCCCACAGGTTGAGGTGGACGGCGGAATCAAGCCGGAGAACGTGACCAAGCTGGTCGAGCACGGCGCCAATGTCATCGTTGCCGGGTCGGCTATCTACAACAGCGCATCGAGCATCGCGGAGTCGATAGCGGCCATGCGCCGGGCCATTGCCATGGCCCGTTGATAGGTCACAGCGGGGTGGGCCAAGCGGGAGCGACCAACTCCAGCGTCAACCGAGCACTAGGCACGCCACCTGACGAGGCCGGCCAAACGCGGCAAGGGCCAATGCCTTGAACCAGGTTATGCCTCTCACCCACAGAGTCTGTCCTAGGCGTGGTCGAAGGGCCGCGCTGCGGCCCTGGCGAAGCCAGGCGAAGAGCCTTGCAAAGGAAAAGGCCGGAGCAGTTGCTCCGGCCTACGTCGCTAGAGAGAGTGGCGCGCTCAGCCGATCTTGAGCTTGTTCTGCATGGTCCTCAGGCAGCGGGTGCAGAGGTTCATGCGCTGGCGCTTGCCGCCGAGTGTAACGGTGGCGCGCTGGATGTTCGGAAGGAACCAGCGGTTCGTATGCCGGTTCGAGTGACTTACGTTCTTACCCGCACGCCGACGTTTGCCGCAGGCTTCGCACATTGCCATATCGATGATCCTCGCGGGGGGCTCACGCCGGTCTGGGGGTCTAAATGACTTTGACGGCGCCCCTCGGCACCCGTAAGATGCGCCTCTTACTCAGGGCGCTCCGTCAGTCTATCACGCGCCCGACACCCCTCGCAATTTGCCCTGGCCGCGAACGTAATGCCCGATCGCCCCAATTGCATCGATGGCCCGCTGTTCCGCCGGTTGGTGGAGGCAGGGGCCCGCTGTGTCGAGGCCAACGCCGACGCCATCAACGCGCTGAACGTCTTTCCCGTCCCTGACGGGGACACCGGCATCAACATGAGTCTCACGCTGCGCACGGCCATCGATGAGCGTGTGCCCGCCAGCGGCACCGTCGCTGAGATCAGTCAGGCCATCGCTCGCGGGGCGCTGCTAGGAGCGCGCGGCAACAGCGGCGTCATCCTCTCCCAGTTCTTGAAGGGTTTCGCCGGCGCGCTGAGCCACTGCGCCGAGTGCGATGGCAGCGACCTGCGCAGGGCTTTCGCTGCAGCCGCTAACGCCGGCTACCAGGCCGTCGGCAAGCCTGTCGAGGGCACGATGCTAACAGTGATGAGTGCCGCCGCTGAGGGCGCGCAACCAGTAGAAGGTCCGCCGTCATCAGTGTTGCGCGCCGCGCTGGACGCCGCCGAGCGGGCGCTGGCCCGGACGCCTGAGCAGCTGCCAGTGCTGGCCGAGGCTGGGGTCGTCGACGCCGGTGGGCAGGGCATCGTCGCGTTCCTGGCGGGCGCGGTCGCAGAGCTGGAGGATAGCGAGCCCAGGCTGCGCATCGACACGCCCGCCAGGGCGGCGAGCGCGGAGGTCGTGAGCGAGGCTTTCTTGGCGCACACGGCAGACGAGATGTACGGCTACTGCACGCAGTTCGTGATCTTGGGCGACGTCCTCGACCTCGATCGCATCCGCGGGGAGGTCATGGCCATCGCCGGCTCTACCGTCGTCGTCGGTGACGACCAGGTGGTGCGCGTGCATGCCCACGCCGAAGACCCAGGCCCGCTGCTGAGCCTGGGTCTTCGGCGTGGCACTCTCGACCAGATCAACATCGCCAACATGGATGCGCAGCACGTCGAGTTCATGCTGCGTCACGGCTACGTCGCCAGTGAGCGGGTCGAAATCGCGGTCGTCGCCGTCGCGCCCGGCGCGGGCCTCGAGCGCCTGTTTCTTGACCAGGGCGCAGCCATTACCGTCCCTGGGGGTCAGACCATGAACCCTAGTGCCGCGGACCTCGCGGACGCCACAGCACGGGCCAACGCCGAACACGTAATCCTGCTCCCCAACAACTCAAACGTGATCATGGCAGCGAACCAAGCGGCCGAGCTCGCCGAGTGCGCGTGCGTGGTGATCCCCTCATGCAGTGTCCCCGAGGGCATCTCGGCCCTGCTGGCATTCAACCCCGAACTAGACTCTAAGACCAACGCCACCAACATGACGTCCGCGCTGGGCCAGGTGCGCTCCGGCGAGGTGACGACCGCGGTCCGCTCCGCGATCATCGATGGCGTCGCCATCGCCGAGGGCCAAGCCATCGCCCTGCTCGACGGACGCCTGGCTTGTGCGTGCGAGACGCCCTCGGAGGCGCTCGTGGGGATGCTCACCGGTGTTGGCCTCAGCAACGGTGCCTTGGTCACGCTGTACTACGGCGCGAGTCGATCGGCCGGCGACGCCGAGGCCGACGCGCACGCTTTGCGAACACGCTGGCCGGAAGTCGAGGTCGAGGTGTACGAAGGCGACCAACCTTATTATCACTACTTAGTCTCGGTCGAATAGCGAGGACCATTTCATGGCAGTCCGCATCGTCACTGACTCCACGTCGAGCATCCCGGCTGACATCGCTCAAGCGCTGGACATCACCGTCGTCCCGCTGACCGTGTTCTTCGGCGACGAGGCGCTGCTAGACGGCGTGGACATTTCGTCGGACGCCTTCTTCGAGCGGCTCGTCGCGTCTCCGGTCCTGCCCCGCACCTCGCAGCCGTCCGTTGCGCAATTCGCGGAGGTCTATGCGAAGCACGCGGCCGACGGCCACGAGATCGTCTCCATTCACATCTCGGACAAACTCAGCGGGACCCTCAACTCGGCTCGCGCCGCAGCCGGGGACACCGGTACGCGGGTCGAGATCATCGACACGGAGGGCGCGTCGTTCTGGGTGGCACTGGTGGCCATGGCAGCCGCGCGTGCGGCACACGAGGGCAAGAGCGCCGACGAGGTGGCCGCGGTAGCGCGGAAAGCGGTGGGACAGATGCGCGTGTACTTCGTCGTCGACACGCTGGAGTACCTCCAGAAGGGCGGACGCATCGGCAAAGCGCAGGCCCTGCTGGGCGGGCTGCTGAGCATCAAACCCTTGCTGCGGGTACACGAGGGCGAGGTACATCCCTACGGGAAGGTCCGCACCCGGCCGAAAGCGCTGCAACGGCTGCATGAGCTGGTGCGCGAGGGCGGGCCGTACCAGGAGATCGCCGTGCTGCACGGCACATCGCCTGAAGACGCAGCGGCGCTGGCCACCGACCTCGGAGACCTGACGCCCAGCCCTGTGCTGGTCGCCTCAGTCGGCGCCGTCATTGGCGTCTACACCGGACCCGGCGTCATTGGCGTGGCCACTCGGCGAGCGGACTAAGAGGCACTACCTAACTGGTGCCTATTCTTCCTTTTGTAGATGGCTTCGGTACTCAACGGGACGCAGCGTCAGCGAAACCACAGGCATTTGTCATAGGGGGCGGCTAGCTCGCCACGAACCTAATGAGCAAGCTGACCGCGCAGGCGTAACCCTCTGAATCAGCCAGCCGCCTCTTGCGAGCGCGGGAGCCGCTCTCCGACAATCGACGGCGTGACCACACCAGCCGCCGCAGCGCGCTTCGGGGAGGTCGTCGAGGCGTCGATCGAGCGTCTTGTCGGCCAGTGCCATCTGCTCTACAAAGCCCCTCCCCTGGGTGCGCTTGTGCGGGCCGGGGACGCTGGCGATGCCGCGTACTCCATCGTGGCCGGCGTGGCTACCTCCTCGCTCGACCCAACGCGGCGCGTGATAGCGCGAGGCGCGGACGCCGATTCCGAGGCGGCGGTCTACCGTGAGCACCCGCAACTGGAGCGCTTGCTGCGGACGGAGGTGGCCCTGGCGGTGGTCGGCCATACGCAGGACGGCGAGGTCCGGCAGTACCTGCCGCCTCTGCCCCCACACATCCACACCTTCCTATACGCCTGCTCACCACAGGAGGTGCGCGCGTTCACCAAGGAGCTCGACTTCGTCGGCCACCTGGCACGGCGCATGGAGCCGGCGGCCGACGACGTGCTGGCGGCGGCGCTCCGCCATGCTGCGACGGCGTACGAGCAGCCGGAGGCTTTCCTCGCTCGCGCCGGACGCACCGTTGCCTTGCACATGGGCGCCGACACTGCGCGGCTGACCGGGCTGCTGCGACGGCTGCCCCTGGGGAGAACACCCGCATGACCGGAGAGTTGGACTGGCTGGACGATGACGGCGGCATGCTGGGCAGCGTCGTCGGCGGATCGCTGAGCCGAGGGCTCGACGTTCGGCTGACCGCCTCGAACGCCGTCGAAAAGGCCAAGGTCGGCACGTTCGTGACGATGGAGGGGGCGGATCGGCGCTTCTTCGGCATCGTCACAGACCTCAGCCTGGATAGTGCAGACCCCCGGCTGCGGGCGGCCGCTGGCGACACCGACCCGGCCGTCGCCAGCGTGCTCTCGGGCACCAGCGCCTTTGCCATCGCGTCGGTCACGCCCATTCTCAGCACCAGCGTCGGGGGCGAAGGGCACGAGCCCGCTCGCTCGCTCCCCGCGCACTTCGCGCCGGTGCGCCGCGCCTCCAACGAAGACGTGCAGGCGGTGTTCGGCTCCGAGGACGACCGGCACATCTACATCGGCAGCCCGTTGGACATGGAAGACGCACGGGTCTGCTTGGACCTGCACGAACTGGTGAAACGCTCCAACGGGGTGTTCGGCAAGAGCGGCTCGGGCAAGTCGTTCCTCACGCGCATCCTCCTTGCCGGCATCGTGCAGCGGAACGCGGCGACGAACCTTGTCTTCGACATGCACAACGAGTACGGATGGCAGGGCACCAGCGAGGGCGGCTACACGGCCAAGGGGTTGAAGCAGCTATTCCCTTCCCGCGTCGCCGTCTTCACGCTGGACGAGCGCTCCTCGCGTCAGCGGGGCGTCGCCACCGACTTCGAAGTCCGCATCGGCTTCGACGAAATCGAGCCGGAGGACGTTGCGATTCTCGCGCCCACCCTCGGCATCACCGAGCTCGGGGTCCAGGCGTGCTATGGCTTACGCCGCCGCTTCGGCAAGGGCTGGGTGCGCGACTTTGTGCGCCAGGATGCCAGAGCCGCGACTGAGCTGGCTGATGAGCTGCGCGAAAGCCAGTCGACACTTGATGCCCTGCGCCGCCGGCTATCGCAGCTCGACCGGCTCGACTTCGTTACTGACGCCTCGGCCGGGGGCGGAAGCGTTCGCCAGGTGCTGGAGCACCTGAGCGCAGGCAAGCACGTGGTGCTGGAGTTCGGCCGGCACGGCAACGACCTTGCCGCCTACCTCCTCGTGGCCAACCTTCTGACTCGGCGGATCCACGCCGAGTACCGGCGCCGCACCGAAGAGGCGTTGTCCGCGGGGTCGCCGCTGCCCAAGCCGTTGGTCATCACCATCGAGGAGGCGCATCGGTTCCTCAGCCGCGAGGTCGCCACGCAGACCATTTTCGGGACCATCGCCCGCGAGATGCGCAAGTACCGCGTCACGCTGTTGGTGGTAGACCAGCGTCCTTCAGGCATCGACGAGGAAGTGCTGAGTCAGATCGGCACCCGAATCACCTGCCAGCTGGACAACGAGCGCGACGTGGACGCGGTGTTGACCGGCGGGCCCGGCTCACGAGAACTCAAGGGTGTGCTGTCGCGCCTGGAGCCCAGCCAACAGGCGCTGATGTTCGGTCACGCGCTGCCGATGCCAGTGGTGGTGCGCACGCGGGAGTACGGGCCGGCGTTCTACGAGGAGATGGCTTCGGCCAGCGGCGGCGGCAGCGCCACGGAACCGGAGCGCGACCGCCGCGACCTCTTCGGCTAGGGCCGCGGGCCTTTTCATTTCCTCGAAGGCGCGCCAGGCCAGTCGCACTGGTCAGCATTTTCTTTTTCGCCATGCGGATGGTCATTCTCAATCTCGGGTGGATCGTTCGGCGGTTCCCCGTGACCGGGCGTATCCCGGGGGTAGCGTCCTTCGGCGATGCGGTGAGTTCCCTGTGGGCTCGCAAGCGCCGGCTGAGCCTCACGTTCGACCTGACCGCAGCCTATTGGCTGGTATTGGGGCCGGGGGCGTGGGTCATAGGCCGCGCGATAGGCATCGATCTCTCCTTGTTTCATTTCACGCTGGTGTCCCTAGGGTCGGTCTTCTTCGCCGCAGCGACACCGGGACTCCCCGGCGCCGTCGGCACCTTCGAGTTCGCAACCGTTCGTTTGCTGTCGGCCTGGGATGTGCCGCAGGGAACGGCGCTGGGCTTCTCGATGGTGCTGTTCTTGCCGCCGGTGGTCATCGCGATGTTCGTCCTGCCCAGGGAAGGCATGCTGTCGTGGGCGGCCTGGCACAACCGCGCGCGCCGCGACTGCGCGCGCCGCGACTGAATGCACGTGCGGTCGAGATGGTCGTTTCTTGGCAAACATGCTCTGGTGCTTAATTGCTCAACCCACGGGGCACGGATAGCATATAGCTGGTATTCAGTCGTCCATCCACACCTCTCATCCGTGCCCTGTGGGTTGAACGGCCAACCTGAGGTAGTTGATGCAGATTCTCGAGTACATGGAGGCGCAAGGGCATGAGCAGCTGGCGGTCTGGACCGACCCTGCATCCGGGCTCCGTGCCTTCATCGCCATCCACGACACCACGCTTGGCCCGGCGCTCGGCGGCACGCGCATTTGGCCGCACCCCACCGAACACGCCGCGCTTGAGGACGTCCTGCGCTTGTCGCGGGCAATGACCTACAAGTCGGCGCTCGCCGAGCTCCCCTTCGGCGGTGGTAAGGGGTTGATCATGGCCGATGCCCGGACGGACAAGACCGAGGCCATGATGCGCTCCTACGGACGGTTTGTTGAGAGCCTGGCCGGTCGCTATGTCACCACCGAGGACGTGGGCGCGAGCACGCAAGACATCGAGTGGATAGCATTAGAGACCAAGCACGTGCTGGGGTTGGACGTCAGCCACGGGGGCAGCGGCAACCCTGCGACGATGACCGGGTTTGGCATTTTCCAGGGCATGCGTGCGTGCGCCGAGGCCCGGTGGGGCACTGACTCCCTCGACGGCAAGACGGTCGCCATCCAGGGCTTCGGCAATGTGGCGACCGCGCTAGCGGGGCACCTCACCAAGGCAGGCGCCAAGCTCATTGTCACCGACATCGACGAGGCCAAGCGCAGCCAGGCCGGCGAGCTACGGACCGCGACGGTGGTGGCCCCTAGCGAGATCTTCGGCGTCGAGTGCGACATCCTTTCACCGTGCGCGCTGGGAGCCGTGCTGAACGAGAAGTCGATCCCCCAGTTGAGGTGCGAGGTGGTGTGCGGGGCCGCGAACAACCAACTGAAGGAGGCTGCGGACGCGGACCGACTCCGCGAGCGGGGCATCCTCTACGCGCCTGACTACGTCGTCAACGCCGGCGGCGTCATCAACCTCTCCTACGAGCGCGGGGGTGCGTACGACGCAGCCGCGGCGCTCGCCAAGACGGCGCGCATCCATGACACGGTAGCGCAGGTCATCGCCATCGCCACTCAGCAAGGCATCAGCACGGCCGCGGCGGCTGACGCCATGGCAGAAGAGCGCATCGCGGCCGTTCGCTCGGTACGACGCCGCAACCACGCATAGCGTGGTTGCGGGCACACGGCGTGCCTCGTAGGCTGCGGCGGTGCAACAGCCCCTCAACGTAACCCGGCGCCCGACCTGGTACGCCCGCACGCCTTTCTATTACGGATGGGGCATCGTCAGCTCCGCCTTCCTGATGAACCTCATCGCTACCGGGGTTCTGCTCTGGGCGCTCAGCGTGCTGGTCGTCCCCATGGCGGACGACCTTGGCTGGCAGCGCGGCGACTTCTTCATCGCGCTCACGGTCCGCTCGATCATCACCGCGTTCCTGACGCCGTTCTTCGGCCACTACATCGACCGCCGCCACGGCGGCATGCTACTGCTCCTATCGGGCGGGGTGCTGGGCGCCATCGCCGCCGCCGGCGTCTCCACAGTGCATGCGCCCTGGCAGTTCATGTTCTGGTTCGGGCTCGTGGGTGGCTTGGCCGGGCCCGGGGCGGCGTATGTCGTCTCCGCGGCCATCGTCCCCAAGTGGTTCGTGCGCAAGCGAGGCCGGGCGCTGGCACTGTCGACCATGGGCACCGGCGCTGGCGCGCTCGTAATGCCGCTAGTGGCTACGGGCCTCATCAGCGCCGTCGGTTGGCGCGACACCTGGGTTGTGCTAGGGGTCGCGACGGCAGTCATCACCGTCCCGCTGGCTCTCCTCATGCGTCGTCAGCCGGAGGACGTCGGCCTGCTTCCCGACAGTGACAGGGCCTTCGACTCGGACACCGGTGCACCTAGGAGTGTCGCGGAGGAGGAGTACAGCTTCAGCGCCTCCGAGGCTTTGCGGCAGCCGACAACGTGGCTCATTGTCACGGCGATGACACTGGCCAGCATGTCGCTGCTCGGCGTACCGTCGAACTTGGTGCCCATGCTGCAGGACCGGGGCATGAGCTTGGAGGGGGCCGCAACGGGACTGACCATCTACGGACTCATGTCGATGCTGGCCCGCTTCAGCTGGGGCATCCTGGCGGAGCGCACTCACGTGCGCAAGGCGATCCTCATCCTCAGCGGCTATGCCGCCATCGTCACGTTCCTGTTCGTTGTGGCCGGGAACGGCTCCGCCATTTTGTTCATCCTCGCTGCGGGAACCGGCTTCGGCGTCGGAGGCATTGTCATTCTGAACCCGTTGGTGTGGCCGACCTATCTGGGAAGGCGTCACCTGGGGGCCATTCTCGGATTCGTCCTGCCCATCACCACCATCGGAGGCTCGACGGGACCGTTCATGATGGCGAAGATATTCGACTGGACAGGCTCGTATGAGTTGGGGCTGGTCGTCCTCTCGGGTGCGTGGGTGCTCTGCGGCGTGGCAATGTACTTCGCGCGCCCGTTCGCGAGGACGGCGCCGGTGGCTACCTAAGCCACGCCCCACGCCTCCAGTTGCTCGTCGCTGATCCCGAAATGATGTGCGATCTCATGCACGACCGTGTCACGCACCTGCTCCACAACCTCCGCCGCTGTTCCACAGTCTTCTTCGATGGGGCCTTGGAAGATGGTGATCGTATCGGGGAGCGTCAGGTTGTAGTCGCCACGATCGGTGAGCGGCACGCCCTGGTATAGGCCGTAGAGTGTTTCGTCGGCCCCAAGTCCGCTGGCGCGCCGCACGTCGTCCGACGGCCAGCCCTCAACCAGGACGTCGACGTTGTCCAAGCGCTCGAGGAACTGGATTGGCAGCTCGTCGAGCGCTTGGCGGACCAGCTCTTCAAAGTCGCGTAGGCGCATCGCTCCACCTACGCCTCGAAGGCCAGCTCTTCGCGGATGGCCTTCAGCGTACCGACGTTCGCCGCGTCAGGGCCTCCGCCTTCGTAGCCGGGGACCTCGAGGTAGAACGGGACGTCGCGGAACGCCGCCGCCGCCAGCACCGACTCGAACGCCGCTCGACCCATGAACCCTTCGCCGATGTTCTCGTGACGGTCGACGCCCTCGCCGAGTTCGCGCTTCGAGTCGTTGCAATGGACCGCCACCAGGTGGTCTAGTCCGATCTCGGCATCGAACTCGCCCATGGTGCGCCCCACGCCTTCCGGCGTGCGCAGGTCGTAGCCTGCGGCGAAGGCGTGCTGCGTATCGAGGCACACGCCGACTCGCTTGTCGTCGACGGCCTTCAAGATGGGGCCGATCTCCGAGAACTTGGAGCCAATATGGTCACCCATGCCCGCGCTGTTCTCGATGATGAGCATCGTGTCGCTAGGCGAATTGTCCAACACCCTATTCATATTCTCGACGACCTGCCGGAAAACGGCGTCGAAGCCGCGACCCTTGTGGGAGTTCAGGTGGAAGATGACGCCCATGACGCCGAGGTCGCTCGCCGTGTTCATGTAGCTAACCAGCGACTGGATGCTCTTGCGCACCAGCTCCGGGTCTTCGCTCGGCAGGCTGACCATATAGACAGCGTGAAAGGCGTTGGGGCCGATCTCGTGCTCGAGGGCGAGCGCCTTGAAGTCGGCTGCCACGCGCTCGTCAATGGGGTTGAAGCGCCATGAGCGCGTCGACGAAGGGAAGAATTGGATGGCCTCGGCGCCGATTTCGACAGCCCGCGGGATGGTCTTGTCGGCGCCGCCGGCAGCGGACACGTGAGCACCGATGCGCATAGTCGTCTCCTTGGAGTATGTGGGCGTGAGCGGCTGGGCGCATTATCGGCGGGGCGCCGGGGAGCGTCCAGGGTCCTTTCCGCGCCCTGCTGTGCTTATGACGACGCGAAGCTTGCTGAGAGCAACCAACCCCAGCATCCGGCTGGGTACCGGGGTTGGCCAGGGCCAGTCAATGGAGGCAAGGGAGCCTAGCTCAAAGTCGCAAGGAGCTGCGCCTCGGACGAGGCTCTGCCCGCCCACAGAGTCTGTCCTAAGCCAAGCCGGAGGGGCCCCTAGCGCGTTGCTCTGAAAGCAATCGCTCAAGGGCATACACTAGATATACTTTGCAGTTGACCGTGTTGCCGCTATGGTTCGCTCCGCGCAACCGGGAAAGTCAGTCGAAAGGGATAGAGCAGACCATGACCACACAAGCGAAGTTCGATGTCGTTGTTGTCGGGGCAGGGAACGCCGCGTTCAGTGCGGCGCTCACGGCGCAGCAAGCCGGCGCTTCGGTGCTGGTGCTGGAGAAGGCCCCGGAGCACGCCCGCGGCGGCAACACCTACTTCACGGGAGGTGCGTACCGGTTTGCCTACAATGGTTTCGACGAGGTCCATGCGCTCGTCCCCGACCTCTCGGAGGGCGAAGCCGCATCGATGGTCGTCGGGTCTTACACGACTGCTGACTTCCGGGCCGACCTCATGCGGGTCACCGAGGGCCTGTCCGACGAAGACCTGGCCGATACTCTGGTGCGACAGTCTTACTCGACCATGGAGTGGCTCCGCGACCAGGGCATGCGCTTCATTCCGCTGTGGACTCGGCAGGCCTTCAAGGAAGACGGCAAGTTTCGCTTTTGGGGTGGGCTGATCCTCGAGGCCGTCGGTGCCGGCAAGGGCCTGTCCGATCGCTTCTTCGAGCTCGCCGCCGAACGGGGCATCGAGGTGCGCTACGCATCCGCGGCTTCAGGCTTAATGCTCGATTCGTCGGGCAGAGTCATCGGGGTCACGGTGCGCGGTCCGGACGGCTTCTACGACGTTCCGGCTGGTTCTGTCGTATTGGCGTGCGGCGGCTTCGAGGCCAACGCCGAGATGCGCACCCGCTACCTCGGCGCGGGCTGGGAGCTCGCAAAGGTACGCGGCGTGCAGACCAACACCGGCGATGGGATTCGCATGGCCTTGGACGCCGGCGCGCAGCCCTTCGGGCACTGGAGCGGCGCGCACGCGGTCGCTTGGGATCTCAACGCGCCACCCTTCGGCAACCGCGCGGTGGGCGACCTCTACCAGAAGCACTCCTATCCCTTCGGCCTTATCGTCAACGCCGAGGGCAAGCGCTTCGTTGACGAGGGCGCCGACCTTCGCAACTATACGTACGCCAAATACGGCCGCGAGATTCTGGCCCAACCCCAGCGGCTGGCGGTCCAGGTTTTCGACCAGAAGAGCATGCATCTACTGCGAGACGAATATCACATCCCTCAGATGACGGTGGCCGAAACGGATACCATCGAGCAGCTTGGCGAGGCGCTGGGGATAGACGCACCGGCGCTCGTTGAGACGGTAGCAACCTACAACGCGGCATGCCAGCCAGGGGACTTCGACCCCACCGTGCTTGACGGACTTCACACCGCGGGCCTCGAACCGCCCAAGTCCAACTGGGCGCGCCCCATCGACACACCTCCCTACGTGGGCTACGCAGTCACGTGTGGGATTACTTTCACGTTCGGCGGGCTGAAGATCGGGAGAGATGGACAGGTGTTGGACGGCCAGGACATACCAATGCAGGGGTTGTACGCAGCGGGCGAGCTCGTTGGCGGCCTCTTCTACCACAATTACCCTGGAGGGTCGGGCCTCATGGCTGGGGCAGTCTTCGGGCGAATCGCCGGGGCAGGCGCGGCGAAGAGCGCGCTGGGCGGATAGGCGGCAGCCCTGGCGCATGCCCACACCCAACGGCGGCGCTACGGGTGCGTCACTCTTTGTTCGGACGCCAATTCCAACGCCACACGAGCTACCATGGCACTGCATTCGCCTGCCCTTTCGCGGGCTGGGCGACGGGCGCTATCGACGGCGCACTTAGTATGGGGTTTCTCCACCTAGCTCACCCCGGGGCGAGGCTTCGCGAGTTCGCGTGTAGCCTGTCGAGTTAGGCGGTACGGCTCTTTCGGCCACCGAAAGGATTCATCCGGCTGAGGCCACGACCCAGTTCACCGGTCTCCCAGGCGACGAGCATGAGTGTCGCCACAAAGATCGAACTGTAGGTCCCGACGACCACGCCCACGAGCAGCACCAGCAGCAGCGGCTGGATAGTCGGCCCGCCAAATAGCAGCAGCGCGCCCACGACGATGAGCAGCGTCAACGACGTGTTCAGCGACCGCCCAATTGTCTCGCGAATGCTGATGTTGGCCAGGTCCGGCAGGCTTCCGCCCTGATAGCGCGCAACGTTCTCACGCAAGCGGTCGAAGACCACGATGGTGTCGTTCACGCTATAGCCGATAACGGTCAGCACGCCGGTGATGAACATGGCATTAACTTCGACGTCGGCGAACTTGCCTAGGTAGGAGAACGTGCCCAAGACCACGACTACGTCGTGAACCAGCGCGACGATGGCCGCAGTCCCGTACCGAAGGGGGCTCGGCACACGGCGGAACGCCCAAGTCACGTACAGCAGGATGGCGATCGAGGCGACAACCACGGCGATGACAGCGTTGGTGACGTTCTCCGAGCCGACGAGCGCGGAGACCGAGTCCACTGCCACGATATCCACTGGCGCGATCGAAGCCAGTGCCGCCTTCAGCTCGGCGCGCCCGCCAGCATCAATGAGGTTGCCGTCGGCATCGGTCTGCTCCGGCACTAACTCGCCCACGCGGATAAAGAACGAGCGGTCATCAAGCGCCTGAACGATGGCATCTTCGTGCCCGATGCCCTCGACTCGGCTGCGCACCTCGGTCGCGTCGATGGTCGTCTCGAACTCGATGGTGAGGGCGGTGCCGCCGGTAAAGTCGATGCCTGGCCGCAGGCTTGGCTGCACGAGGAGGGCGCCAAGCGACGGGAGCACAAGGAGCGCGGACAGCAGGAAGAACCAGCGACGATGCCGAACGATGTCCATTAGCTGGAACCTCCGGCGCCACCGGTGCGCTTTGGCAACGACTCGGGCGTAAACAGGCGCGGGAATCTGCCGAGCTTCGTGACCGTAAGCAGGGTGAGCAGGTTCCGGCTGACGAAGATGGCCGAGAACATGCTGATGAGCACGCCGACGAACAGTGCGACGGCAAATCCGGTGACCGACGAGTTGGCGGTCCGGTTGCCGAAGAAGAAGAGGACGGCCGCGATGATGAGGGTCGAAATGTTCCCGTCGCGGATCGACGGCCACGCCCGGTTGAATCCGATCTGGAGGGCGAACTGTACAGTACGGCCGAGCCGGAGTTCTTCCTTCATACGCTCGAAGATAAGGACGTTGGCGTCTACCGCCATGCCCAACGACAGAATGAAGGCCGCGACCCCGGCCAACGTCAGCGTGACGGGGACCAGCTTGAACACCGCCAACATGAGGAGGGTGTAAATCACCAACGCGAAGGCCGCGACAACGCCCGCACCTCGATAGTAGGCCGCCATGAAGAAGAACACGAGCGCCAGGCCGATGCCGCCGGCAATCAGGCTGTCCTCCAAGGACTTGCCTCCAAGCGACGCGGCGACAACCCGCTCCGTTACAACCTCGATGTCGACCGGGAGGCGGCCGGACTCAATCTGAATCGCGAGATCACGTGCCTCGTTGGTCGAAAAGTTACCACGGATCTGGCCGTTGCCCGAGAGGATCGGGGACACGACCTGAGTCGCCACTAGGTCCGTGCCGTCCAGCTGGAACACCAGCAGGTCCGGCGTTGGCGTGGTGTTGGTCTCGAAGATACGCTGCGAGACCTCAGCGAAACGTCTCGCGGCGTTGCTGAACAACTCGAAGGCTACGATGGGCTCGCTCGTGACGGTATCTTGGGTGGCAAAAGAGCGCGATAGGTCTTCGCCGGTCATCACTGAGGTGTCGCTGAACACCGCGCAGCCGGGAGCGGTGCATACACGCTCGACGATCCCCAGGCTCGCAGTCTGGCCGATAAGGCGCTTCGCCCGCTCCACGTCCTCGACGCCAGGCAGTTGGACCAGCAGACGCGTGTCACCGAGGCGCTGGATGGTCGGCTCGGCCACCCCGAGGCTGTCGACCCGATCGCGGATGATGCGGACCAAGCCGTCCATCTGGTCGTCGGTGGGTTCCAAGTCCTTGGAGACTGGCTCGAAAACGAGGTGGCTGCCGCCGGCCAGGTCCAGGCCCAGCTGCATGCCGAGAATCTCATCGGACCCTCGCTGGAACTGGGCCCCGGCGAAGCCTAGGTCGATGTGCTTAACGGCCAGCGCGCTGGCTGTTAAGCCAACGATCACCGCAATTATGAGGAGAGACCGCCAGTTGAGTCGCCGGAGCAAATTACAGACCCCGCTGGGCATAGGCAGGCCGGCCACGAGGGCCGACGGATACCGCAGATGAGTCTAACACGCGACTAGCCTTCGATGAAGCGAACTCGGGGGCAGACCCTGGCCGCCTTGGAGTCCAGAAAGCCGATCGTGAACTAGGTAGCGGTGGCTGGCGGGGACGCCGTGACTTCGCCCTCACCTTCTTCTTCTTTGCCCTCCTCGACCTCCCACAGGTCGTCGTTGGAGCGCAGGAGGTCGAGGTAGATGACGCCGTTGAGGTGATCATGCTCGTGCTCGAGAGCCTGAGCGAAAAGGTCGGTCGCAGCCTTAATCCGGACTCGCTTCGCCTTGCCGTCGATGGCGGTGGCCCACACGTGCTCGGCCCTCAGGATCTGCCCTTGGTAGCCGGGCAGGCTCAAGCACCCTTCGATGACCTCGCGCTCGCCTACCTTGCGAGTGAGTTCGAGGTTGAACAGGACGCGTGGCTCCTCGTCTTCGGGCAATTGAATGATGCAAACGCGGTGCAGCGATCCCACTTGGTTCGCTGCTATGCCGACGCCGCGGTAGTAGCGCATGGACTGGACGAGGTCCTCGACCAGCCGGCGCATCTCGGGCGTGGTGGGATCTTTGACCTTGCGAGTTCGCTGGTGGAGCGCGGGGTCGCGGCCGATGTAATGCAGGGGCAAGACAGCCATAGCCTAACCAGTATACCGGCCTACGTGACCGACGCCGGGTCCACGTCCATCACCCACGCGGGCGGCAGCTCGATCTTGTCCACGAGCTGCCGAGGCTCCGGCCCACGGACCACGAGCTGCCAGCGCCACGTCCCTCGCAGACGCGGAGGGTAGGCCGGCACCGGTCCGATGACGTGCGCGTCCGCCATTCCCCAGGCCCTGGCCTCCCTGCGCAGCTGGGCTCCGACCTTCTGGGCTTCGCGCCGGGCCGTCAGTTCGTTTGAGTGCGCGAACGACAGCTTGATGAGACGCGCGTACGGCGGTTCGCCGAGGCCGCGACGGTAGCCGAGCTCTTGATCGTAGAAATTCTCGTAGCTTTGGCTTGCCGCGGCTCGAATCGCATAGTGGTCAGGAACGTAGGTCTGGACCACCACGCGGCCGGGCTCGGTCCCGCGCCCAGCCCGGCCTGCAACCTGGGTCAGCACCTGGAACGTCCGCTCGGCCGCCCGGAAGTCAGGCACGTGCAGACCGATGTCAGCGAGGACCACACCCACGAGCGTGACCGCGGGCAGGTGCAAGCCCTTGGCGATCATCTGGGTGCCTACGAGGATGTCGGCCTCCCCCCCTGTGAACCGTTCGAGCAGCTCGGTGTGCGCGCGCACTGTCGTTGCACTATCGCGGTCCCATCGCAGCACCCTCGCGTCCGGCAGCAGCGCCTGCACGTAGTCCACCAGCTGCTGCGTTCCCAAGCCCAGGTAGCGGATGTGAGTGCTATGGCATTTGGGGCAGGTCGATGGGACGCGCCTCTGATGATTGCATTGGTGGCAAACCAGGGCATGGGCCGCGTTGCCCTGGCCGGCGTGGTACGTGTAGGCCGTCCCGCACCGGTGGCACCGAGCCACGTACCCGCAGTTGCGGCACTCGACCACGCTGGCGCTGCCACGTCGGTTGAGGAAAAGCATGGCCTGCCTGCCAGTGACGAGCGTCTCGACGAGCGCCTCACGGAGCTCGCGGCTGAAGACGCTACGGTTGCCTGCGCGAAGCTCCTGCCGCATGTCGACGATGCTGACGTCGGCGAGGTTGGCGACGGCGCCCGAGTCTTCGATCCGCTCCGGCAGCAGCAACTCCCGATGCCGGCCGCTTGCTGCATGGAAGGCTGTCTCGATATCCGGAGTGGCGCTGCCCATCACCACGACGGCCCCGGTCAGCTCGGCAAGCTTGAGCGCGACGGACCGCGAATGGTAACGAGGCGAGGCGTCCTGTTGCTTATAGGTCCACTCGTGCTCCTCGTCTAGGACGATGAGCCCAAGGTCCGGCTGCGGCGCGAAGACCGCACCGCGCGAGCCGATAACGATGCCGGCCTCGCCACGGCGAACGCGCCACCACTCAGCCCACTGCTGCGCGGGAGTCAGGCCGCTGTGGAGGGAAGCGACTCTGCCGGGGAATCTGGCCTCGAAGCGCTGGAGGGTCTGGGGCGTCAGCGAGAGCTCGGGGACGAGGACGATGGCCCGCCTGCCCTGTGCGAGTACGTGGGCTATCGCCTGGAGGTAGACCTCCGTCTTCCCACTGCCCGTAACCCCACGCAACAGAAATGAGCGGCCGGGGAGCGCCGGGGTGTCCAACGCGGCACGGATGCGGCGCAGCGCCTCGGCTTGAGGCGGCGTCGGCAGGCGCGCCGGCTCGGGGCTCGGGCCACGAATCTCGCCGGCGGGCAAGCGTACGAGCTCGGCGATGCCGTGCTCGATGAGCCCCGCGACCGCGCCACTACCGAATTCGCGACGAGCCACGACCCCTCTGTAAGGCTCGTGAGTCTCGGCCAGGGCATGGGCCAACGCCGCCTGCCGCGGGGCGCGGCGCTCGCGCTCGCCAGCCCATTCAGCAGCGCGGGCAGGCTCTGCCACCAGCCGCAGCACGTCGGCGGCGCGCTCGGTTGGCCGGCTGGGCCGCACACTATCGCTGGGCCAGCGCTCCTCGAGGAGGCCGGCGCGGTCGAGCGCGCGGACGGCGTTGGGCACCCATGGCCCCAGCCGTCGCGCTAACGACGAGGCGTACTGGGGGCGTGGGTGCTCCTTAAGGTACGCCCAGAGCTGGCGTGCGCCTTGGGGTATGTCGCCGGCCGGCTCATTGCCGGCCTTCAAGTTCAGCGTCGCCTGGGTCGCCGAGCGATGGCCGGGCGGCAGCATTGGCGCGAGGCTCTCAAATAACGAAGCGGCGTAGTACTGGCTTATCCAGCGCCCCAAGATAAGCTGTGTCGCCGTCAAAACCGGCTCGGCTTGGACCACGGATGCGACTGGCTTCGTATAGTCGAGGGTGGTGGTCTCGTGTCCGCCGACCACCACTCCACCGACGGTCCTTCGGCCAAAGGGCACGCGCACGAGGTGGCCAGGCGCGAGCCGCATACCCGTTGGCACCGCGTAGGTGAACGTATCGCCGGGCTTGTCCGTGCGGACGTCGACGACAACGTCGACATAGCGGAACAACCCTGCCCGCCGGCCCTCGCCCTCGCCCTCGCCCTCGCCCTCGCCCTCGCCCTCGAACGAAGGCGGCTCCGCAGGGACAGCCCTAGTCAACATCGGCGGGTCTACCAAATAAAAAGCCTCCCCGAGGATTGTACCGCCGGGGAGGCTAGCGCTAGCTGGTGAGAGTTCCGCCTAGTTGCGGCGGCCTCGCTCCCGCTCCTTAATGCGCGCGGCCTTGCCGGAGAGGTCACGTAGGTAGTAGAGGTTTGCGCGGCGGACCTTGCCACGCCGCATCACCTCAACACTCTCAACGTTCGGCGAGTGGAACAGGAAGGTCCGCTCGACGCCGGTGCCGGATGCGACGCGGCGAACCGTGAACGAACTGGCCACGCCGCCTTCACGCTTGCGAATGACGACGCCCTGGAAGCTCTGCTGCCTCTGGCGTTCGCCCTCGCGGATCCAGACGTTCACCTTAATAGTGTCGCCCGGCTGGAAGTCGGCGATCTTCTCGTTGCTCTCGATCGCAACGGCGTCTCTTGGGTCCATCTTAGGCCTCACACAAAGTGAAAGCTCGCGCGTCGGCGTCGGCGTCGGTCGTTTGGCGCGGCCGTGGGCATTATAACGGCGCCCGGCCGAGGTGAACAGCGCCGCCTAGACTGCCGTAATGCGGTGGACGTGGGCCATGCTCGCGCCCCAAGGGTCGGCACGAGGCGGCAACTCATCGCCCGAAATCAGCTCCACGCCGTTCCGTTGCCACGCGGCCAGCACACCCGACTGGCCATCGAGTAGCGCCTCGACGGCGGCCACGCCCATGCGCGTGGCCAGTATCCGGTCGAAGCGCGACGGTGAGCCGCCTCGCTGAATGTAGCCAAGGATCGTGAATCGGGCGTCGTACGGATTATCCGCATCGTTGATGAGCTGAGTCAGCTCGGACGCGTGCCACTGGGCGCCCTCTGCCAGGACGATCACGAACCGGTTCTTACCCTGCGCAACGGCCTCGGCCATCTGCTCAAAGATGCTTCCAAGCTCGACTGGCCGCTCGGGCGTGAGGATCAGCTCGGCTCCTGCTGCGATGCCGGCCTGAATGGCCAGGTAGCCGCAGTGGCGGCCCATGACCTCGACGATCATGGCGCGTGAGTGTGCGCTTGCTGTCTCGTTGAGCCGATCGATGGCCTCCATCGCCGTGTTCACTGCGGTGTCGGCGCCAACGGTGATCTCGGTGCCCAGCATGTCGTTGTCGATGGTTGCGGGGACGACTGCAACCGGCAGCCCCAGCCGGTGCAACTGCATCGCGCCCTCGAGCGATCCATCGCCGCCGAGGACGACAAGCCCTTCGATGCCCTGCTCGCGCAGGTAAACAACACAGGCTTCGCGGACCGCACCGTCGAGGAAGGCATCGCAGCGACCTGAGCCGATCAAGCTCCCGCCACGCTGCAACAGGCCGGACACGGAGCGCGCCGTCAACTTCTCGGTACGCTGCTCCACCAGGCCATTGTAGCCGTCGAGCACGCCCCATACGTCGATCCCGCGGTAGATCGCGGCCCTAGTCACGGCGCGTACCCCGGCGTTCATGCCGGGGGCATCGCCCCCGCTGCAGAGGACGCCGATGGCGCGCAAGTCGCTGTGGCGCATCATGGCTCCATCAGCGTACACCGGGCCAGGCCAGTGGCCCAGCAGTTCCGCCCGCAGCATGGCTTTCAAATGGAGCTGCTCCGTCCTTCAGTCTTTCCTGCGTGGGCCTCGTTCGGTGGCGCGCCGGCGCGCTGCCTTGTCAGCCTAGCGAGTCAGGCACTGAAGCAGGCTTCAGGCTCATCACTGCCTGCTGGGCGGGGCCGCAACCGCGTTGACACGCGGACGAGGCCGCTGGTAACGTGACTGTGGCTCTGGTGGTTCGAGCGGAGCGGACCCACCCGTTCCCATCCCGAACACGGAAGTGAAACGCTCCAGCGCCGACGATACTGGTGGGGCAACTCGCTGGGAAAATAGGCCACCGCCAGGGCCTAATATGACAACAAAGCCCGGGAGCATGCTCCCGGGCTTTCTCGTTCCCTTTCCCTCGCAATATCGCGAAAGGACGACTCGCTTTCGGAACGGCCTCCGGATCGTCATCGTCGATGAGGTCTCATCGGGATCTCATTCTGGGTCTCGGTCGCCCCGCCTGAATGCGCGCCTGCCAGCCAAACACCCAAGAACCTGCAGGTGCCGGCGCCTTTACACTCCAGCGGCGCCAACCATAAGATGTCAGCCTATGTATTTAAGTCCAATTTTCGGTGTTAAGCGTGGTTGAGCAAGCCGCTAGCGATACGCCGTCCGAGCCCACCATGGCGGAGTTGCTGGAGGGATCTCTGCCTTTGCGAGGACTCCAGCGGGGCGAAGTGGTGGAAGGCCAGGTCATGCGGATCGACCCGGATGGCATTCTGGTCTCCATCGGGCATAAATCCGAAGGGGTTGTCCCTTTGCGCGAAATGCGCACCCTTACGCCCGAGATAGCGGAGAGTTACACCCCAGGGACGCCCATTCTTGTCCAAGTCCTGGACACGTCCGGGTCCGAGGGCCAAGTGTTCCTTTCCTTCGACCGTGCGCGCTCTCAGTCCACATGGTTCGCGCTGGAGAAGAAAATAGACACCGGGGAGGTGGTGACGGGGACGTTCGTCGGCCACAACCGCGGAGGCGCCATCGTCGACGTGGAGGGAGTGCAGGCTTTCGTCCCCATGTCTCAGTTGGTGCTCCAGCCGGGGGTAGATCCCGAAGAAGCGATCAGCCAGCGCGAAGGCCAGGAGACTCAGCTGAAGGTGCTGGAGGTGAATCGGCGCCGCAATCGCGCGGTACTTTCGGAGCGAGCGGCCACGCGCGAGCAGCGCGAGGGGCAGAAGGAGAAGTTGCTCGATGCGCTCAAGGAGGGCGACATACGGACCGGAGTCGTCACGGGAATCTCCGGCTTCGGCGCCTTCGTAGACATCGGGGGAGCCGATGGCCTCATCCACATCTCGGAGCTCTCGTGGGCCCCGGTCACCAGCGTCGATGAAGCCGTCTCCGTCGGTCAGGAGGTGGAGGTGTACGTCCTGCGCGTGGACCGCGACACGAAGCGTATCGCGCTCAGCCTGCGTATGCTGACCCCCACGCCGTGGCAGACGGCCATCGAGCGGTTCGCGCTCGGGCAGTTGGTTTCCTGCACGATCACGAAGCTCATGGAGTTCGGTGCGTTCGCCCGCGTCGAGAACACCATAGAAGGTTTGATCCATGTCTCGGAACTAACAGACAAGCACATCACCCACCCTAAAGAGGCAGTACAAGTGGGCGATGCCCTTACACTCCGGATAGTCAGCATGGACCTAGGAAGACAGCGAATGGGGTTGAGTTTGAAGCAGGTTGAGGAGTATCAGGCCGAGGAGTATCAGCTCGACTAGCGGGTTTTTCAGTCACCCTACCTATAGATCGCCCTTTGGAGCGTCCCGATCATGGCAAGCAGATTCGAAAAATTCTCAGAACGCGCACGCCGCGTACTCTCCCTGGCTCAGGAAGAGGCTCAGCGGTTCAATCACAACTACATCGGCACGGAGCACATCCTGCTCGGCCTGGCCCGAGAGACCGATGGTGTTGCCGCGCGTGTTCTTACAAGCTTAGGGGTCGAACTGTCCAAGGTTCGCTCCGCCGTCGAGTTCATTATCGGTAGAGGTGAGCGCCCGTCACCCGGCGACATCGGGCTGACTCCCCGCGCCAAGAAGGTCATCGAGCTGTCCGTCGACGAGGCACGCCGCCTCAGCCACCATTACATCGGCACGGAGCACTTGCTCATCGGCATCATGCGCGAGGGCGAAGGTGTCGCGGCTGGTGTCCTAGAGAGCCTCGGCGTCTCGCTGGACAAGGTGCGGACGGAGACCACGCGCATTCTGAACCAGAGCGTGTCGCAGGGTCACTCCCCGGGCCGCTCCAGCACTCGGACCCCTACCTTGGACGCGCTGGGCATCGATCTCACTCAGGCCGCTCGCGCCGGTAAGCTCGACCCGGTGATCGGCCGCAGCAAAGAGATCGCCCGCGTCATCCAGATTCTGAGCCGGCGTACCAAGAACAACCCTGTGCTCATCGGACCGCCCGGCGTCGGCAAAACCGCCATCGTTGAGGCGCTCGCCCAGCGCGTCGTCAGCGGAGACGTGCCCGAATCGCTCACCGGCAAGCGCGTTGTCACCTTGGACATGGGCGCGCTGGTCGCGGGCACCAAGTACCGCGGCGAGTTCGAGGAGCGTCTGAAAAAGGTCATTGAAGAGATCAAGGGCGCCGGAAATTGCGTGCTCTTCATCGACGAGATGCACACCATGGTTGGCGCGGGTGCGGCCGAAGGGGCCGTCGACGCCGCCAACATCCTCAAGCCGTCGCTTGCTCGCGGTGAACTCCAGACCATCGGCGCGACCACGCTGGACGACTATCGCAAGTACGTCGAGCGGGATCCGGCGCTCGAGCGCCGGTTCCAACCCGTCCACGTGGACGAGCCCTCGGTCGAGGAGACGGTCGAGATCCTCCGGGGCATCAAGCACAAGTTCGAGGAGCACCACTCGGTCGCCATTGAAGACGAGTCGCTCCAGGCGGCCGCGACGCTCGCATCCCGGTACATCGCTGACCGCTACCTGCCTGACAAGGCCATCGACCTGATGGACGAGGCGGGCTCCCGCGTACGCATCCGTCACAGCGGTACCCCGCTGTCTGTCAAGGAGGCGCAGAAGGTGCTGGAGACGGTCCGACGCGACAAGGACGAGGCCATCTCGCAGCAACAGTACGAGTACGCCGCCGAGCTACGCGACCGTGAGCTAAAGCTCGCCGACAAGCTCCAGCGACTCCAGTCCGAGTGGCAGGAGACCTCCACTAAGGAGGACGCCGTCGTCACCGCCGAGGAGATCGCCGAAGTCGTGAGCATGTGGACGGGACTGCCGGTCACGCGC
>CAUYXS010000003.1:0-20992 GCA_963577205.1 Dehalococcoidia bacterium
GTTGATTATACGGTCGTGGCCCAGTCTGCGGCCTCGTAGCCACGACTGAGCAGCGGCAACTTGGCGTATGCTCACGCCACACCAAGTCCGGCTCGGCGCGCACATGAATGACCCGCATCCCCATCACTACGTCGCAGTGTTCGGTGACCCCGACGCGCTGGGCCACGTCCACGTCGAGGACGGCAAGTACGGCCACCGCAACCTGCCGCAGCAACTGCGGCCCGGCGACATGGTCTTGCTCTACTGCACGGGTACCTACCTACCTTACCCGCGCTCGGTGCCGGGCATCGGCATTGTCACTCGCGTCGAGCAGGCCACCCGCGACTTCTGGTACGACTACCTGCCGCTACGCCAGGCGCTGCCGCTGGATCTGCTGCGCTTTCGCATGGAGACGGCTGACCAGGAAAGCCTGGCCAACATCCGGTTCGACACTTATTGGTTCTTCCGCGTGTCGGAACAGTCGTTCCGCGCCGTCATGCAGGGCGCGCTGCTGGGCCGGCCCTTGGACTCCGACACGCAGCAAGGCCCGCTGATCGAATAGCGCGGCCCTGCGCTCCTGCGGCGAAGCTCAGGACGAGCGAGCCGGCACGAAGCCTACTCCGGTTTCGGCGTGCGTTCCATGAGCAACGATGCGGCGTCACGCGGGCTCAGCCCTTCGAATAACACGCGATTGGTCAGCTCAGTAATGGGCATCTCGACGCCGAGAGTGCCGGCAAGAGCCAGCGCCGCGGGCGTGGTGTTCACGCCCTCAGCAACCTCACCGCCGAGGCGCACGATGACGTCAGCCAGCAACCCGCCGCGCGCAAGCTCGACACCGACGCGATGGTTGCGACTCAAAGCGCTGTAGCAGGTCGCGACCAGGTCGCCCATGCCAGCCAGGCCCGCGAAGGTAGCCGGCTGGGCGCCTGCCGCCAGCCCGAGGCGAGTAATCTCCGCCAGGCCCCGGTTCACGAAGCCAGCCTTGGCGTTGTCACCCAGCCCCATGCCATCGACGATGCCAGCCCCGAGGGCAATGATGTTCTTCAGCGCGCCACCGAACTCCGTACCGACCAGGTCCTCGTTCGTGTAGACGCGCAGGGACGGCGAGCTCAGAGCTCGTTGCACCAGCGCGCAGACCTCGCCGTCCTCCGATGCCACCACCGTCGGTGCCGGCAGGTCGCGGACGATCTCGCGTGCCAGATTGGGACCAGACAGGGCGCCGATCCGCGCGGCCGGCAGCTCCTCCGCCAGAACGGCACTCATGCGATTGAGCGTGCCCGGCTCCAGTCCTTTGGACGCTGAGATCAGAGCCGTGCCGTCGGCGAGGGTCCCGACAAGGCGCTTGGCGTTCTCCCGCATCGTCGGAGACGGCACGGCGACAAACACCGCCGCCGCGCCGGCGAGCGCATCGTCGGGAGCTGCCGTCACGACGAGCGAGTCAGGGAAGGGCTGGCCCGGCAGGCGCCGGGTGTGCTCGCGCGCCGCGGCCAGCTCCCGTGCTTCGTCCGGGGTGCGCGCCAACAGCCGCACGGAAATGCCGCGCCGGGCCATGATGATGGCCAGCGTTGTCCCCCAAGTTGTCGCGCCGACGACGGTGACGGGGGCTGTGAAGGTCGCCATGACGGCAGGTTCACATTCGCCTGCTAGGTCGTCAATGGTTCGCCCGTTCACCCTTCGACAGACTCAGGAGAACGGGCCAGCTTGCAGGCTCGGCCCTATGCCCTCGAGAGCGCCTCTCCCGCCACGCGCGCGGCGATGTCGGCGGTGGGCATGATGCCAAGGTCTTCGCCGGAGCGCCGACGCACGGCGGCGCCGCCGGCCTCAGCCTCCTTGTCGCCCACCACCAGCATGTACGGCACCTTGCTCAACTGCGCGTCGCGGATCTTGGCGTTCATGCGCTCGTTGCGCTCGTCCACCGTCACGCGCAGGCCAGCGTCGGCCAACTGGTCTCGAACCAGTTTGGCATGCTCCATGTGGCGGTCGGCGATGGGAATGACGATCGCCTGCACAGGCGCAAGCCACAGCGGAAAGGCGCCTCCGTAGTGTTCGACGAGCACACCGAAGAAGCGCTCCAGCGACCCGAACAGTGCGCGGTGCACCATGTAGGGACGGTGCTCGGCACCGTCCGCGCCCACGTAGGTCAGATTGAAGCGCTCGGGCAGGTTGAAGTCGAACTGGATAGTCGTGCACTGCCACGAGCGTCCGATGGCGTCGCGCACTTTGATGTCGAGCTTCGGGCCGTAGAATGCCCCGCCGCCCTCGTCGACTAGGTACTCAACGCCTCGGCGGTCCAGCGCGCGCCGGAGTGACTCTGTGGCGTGATCCCAGCTCTCCACCGGGCCCACCGCCTTCTCAGGGCGCGTGCTTAGGTAGACGTCGTACGCTTCGAAGCCGTAGGTGCCCAAAAGGTCGAAGGCGAAATCCAACACGCCAATGACCTCGTCTTCCACTTGCTCAGGCGTGCAGAAGATGTGGGCGTCGTCCTGCGTGAACCCACGCACGCGCAATAGGCCGTGCAGCACGCCGGAGCGTTCGTAGCGGTAGACGGTGCCTAGCTCCGTATATCTCACCGGCAGCTCCCGGTAGGAGCGCTTTGCAGAGCCGTAGATATGGACGTGGAACGGGCAGTTCATCGGCTTCGCGAAGTACTGCTGACCCTCCACGTCCATCGAGTCGTACATGCTCTCGCGGTAGAAATCGAGGTGCCCGCTGGTCTCCCACAGCGACGCCTTACCGATGTGCGGCGAGTAGACCAGTTCGTAGCCGCGGGCGAGATGCTCGGCGCGCCAGTGGTCTTCCATGATGGAGCGAACGCGTGCGCCCTTGGGGTGCCACAGGATGAGCCCCGAGCCGACCTGGTCGTGGTGTGAGAACAGGTCGAGCTCTCGCCCTAGCGTCCGGTGGTCACGGCGAGTCGCTTCCTCAAGCTGGTGCAGGTGCGCATCGAGCGCGTCCTGAGACTCCCAGGCGGTGCCGTAGATGCGCTGGAGCATCGAGTTGCGCTCGTCGCCACGCCAGTAGGCGCCCGCGACGTTCAGCAACTTGAACGCCGGTATCGCGCCAGTGCTGTCGACGTGGCGGCCGCGACAGAGGTCGAGGAACGCGCCGTGCCGGCAGGTGGTGATACGCTCGTCGCCGGGCAGATCGTCGATGATCTCCTGCTTGTAGCGCTGGTCCGCGAATAGCCGCTTCGCCTCGTCGCGAGTCACTTCATCCATCTCGAAGGGGTGGTCATTCTTCATCCGCTCGCGCATGACCGCTTCAAGCTGTTCGAGGTCCCCAGGCGTGAACGGCCGCGGTGCGTCGAAGTCGTAATAGAAGCCGTCCTCCACCGGCGGACCGATGGCGTACTTGGCCTCGGGAAACAACTCCATGACGGCGTCGGCCAACACGTGTGCGGCCGAGTGGCGAATGCGGAAGCGCCGGTCTTCCAGCGCCTCCTCCTCGGGTGTTAGTTGCTTGATCGGCATCTCGTTCCTCTACCGGCCGGCGAATGCGGTACGTCCCCAGCGGGTTTCAATAAAAAGTGCTCTCAACAAAAAAGGGCGCCGGGGCGCCCTTCAGCACGATCACGTGGGCTCGCCCTACGAACTGTGTCTGGCCACGGCGAACACCGCCGCAGGGGTGGTGACTGCCGTGGCCTTGGTAGTCGTCGTAAAGGCGCGCATGTCCTCCCCAGCATAGCCAGGCCCACGGCGCGCTGTCCAGCGGCGAACGTACACGATCGGCTGCCCGCCCCGGAGCGAGAACCCCGGCCTGGGCTATGCTTGCCGGCACCATGGCCACGCGCTTCGACTACGTCATCATCGGCAGCGGCATCGCTGGACTCTTCGCCGCGCTCCACGCCAAGGACCACGGCACCGTCCTAGTGCTCACTAAGGGCGGCATCCACGATACGAACACGCTGTTCGCGCAGGGCGGGATCGCGGCCGCTGTGGGTGACGACGATTCCCCTCTGCTTCACGCCGAGGACACTTTGCGCGCGGCCGCGGGCCTGGCCGACCTGAGCGCCGTCTCCACGCTCACCACCGAGGGGCCGCAGCGCGTGGCGGAGCTGATGCGCATGGGTGTGGCCTTCGACGAGGTCGAGGGGCAGACGGCGCTGGCGTTGGAGGGCGCGCATAGCCGGCCCCGTGTGCTGCACGCCGGCGGCGACGCCACGGGCGCGCATATGGAAACGACGCTGGCTCAACTCGCCCGCACCTCCTCCGTCGAGGTCCTCGAATACGCGCTGGTCACGGCCATCCGCTGCGACGCGAGCGGCCGCGCCGTCGGTGTCGACGTGTTGGACGCCGAGAAACACATCGCCGTCAGGTTCGAAGCGGGTGCCGTCGTACTAGCAAGCGGTGGCGCGGGCCAGCTGTTTCGGGCGACGACCAACCCGGAGGTGGCGACGGGCGACGGCGTGGCGCTGGCGTTCAGGGCGGGCGCGGAGCTCACAGGAATGGAATTCTACCAGTTCCATCCCACAGCGTTGTCGCTCCCCGGTGCCCCTCATTTCCTAATTTCAGAGGCGGTTCGCGGCGAAGGGGCAGTGCTTCGAAACCTGGTTGGCGAAGCATTCATGGCCGGCTACCACGCTCAAGCCGACCTGGCGCCACGCGACGTCGTGTCTCGTGCCATCGTCAGCGAGATGACGCGTGAGAGCACGGACCATGTGATGCTCGACGCTACTCATCTCCCAGCGGACCGCATCACCACGCGCTTCCCGACGATCTACCAGACCTGTCTGGAACACGGCGTGGATATGACGGCCGAGCCAATACCTGTCACGCCCGCCGCCCATTACATGATGGGCGGCGTGCGCACCAACTTGTGGGGCGAAACGACAGTGCCGGGGTTGTATGCCTGTGGCGAGGTGTCCTTCACCGGAGTCCACGGGGCCAATCGCCTGGCGAGCAACTCGCTGCTGGAAACGGTGGTGTTCGCTCGCAGGGTCGTCGAGCGCACACTAGGGGCGGCACCGGAGGAGGGCCCACCTGGGCCGTCAGCGGACGTGATCCGGCTGCGGCCAATCGCGGCAGCCGGGGCGCCCGTCATCAGCCGCGATGCACTCCAGCGCCTCATGTGGGAGCAGGTAGGCATCGTCCGCGACGGCCTTGGTCTCGCTGAGGCCGCGCACGTCCTCAGCACTTGGGCCACGCAGCAACCCTACCCCGGCGACCGCGGGAGCCAGGAGCTAGCGAATATGGCGCTGGTGGGCTGGCTCATGGCCGAAGCGGCGGGGCGCCGGACCGAGAGCCGGGGCGCGCACTATCGCGCCGACTTCCCCGAGCCGTCCGAGGCCTGGCTCCGGCAGATCGCGCTGGCGATGGGAGATCAAGCACAGACGCTATAATCACCGACGACACGCACTAGCGCCGCACCCGGCGAAGTGCGCCCTTGGCTGGTCCGCGAGGCAGCCGAGGCCTGGCTCGGGCAGATCGCCCCGGCACAAGGGGCCAGGGCTGAGCCAGCGTACCGCCTGATATCATGACGGGACGCTGTTTCGAGCGGAGGAACGCGATGAAGGCCGTCTACCAAGAGGCCGCGGGACTGGCCAAGAAGGCCGAGCGCTTTGTGCTGGCCACAGTCGTCAACACCAAGGGCTCCACGCCCCAGAAGCCGGGCGCGACGCTGCTCGTGCGACAGGACGGCTCGACCGTCGGCACGCTCGGCGGTGGTTGCGTCGAGGGCGACATTTGGTTCGCCGCCAAGGAGGCCCTCAGGGAGGGCACGGGCCCGCTATACAAAGACTACTATCTCAACGAGGAGATCGCCGCGCGTGACGGGCTCGTCTGCGGCGGATCGATGTACTTCTACATCGATCCCATTCTCGAGCCCGCGGCGTTCAATCCGCTGGCGACATCAATCACCTCCGCCTACGACGGACACGAATCGCTGGCGATCGCAACGCTGGTCAACAGCACTTCCCGTCCCATCGGCGCGCGCATCGTCATCCGCGAGGACGGCACCTTCGAGGGCACGCTTAGCGAGCCTGCGCTGGACGCCCGCGCCATCGAGGCCGGGCTCGCCGCCATGCCCATGGGCAAAGCGGAGCGCTTTCTGACCGAGGCAGGGGACGAGGTGTTCGTTGCCGGATACACAGCGCCGCCGACGCTGCTGCTAGTCGGCGGCGGCCACGTGAACTTGGCCACGGCCAAGATCGCGCACACGCTCGGCTTCCGCATCATGGTCGCCGACGACCGGCGTGAGTTCGCCAACGAGGACCGCTTCCCGATGGCGGAACAGATCAACGTCGGGCCCTACGACCGCGCGTTGGAGCCGTTTCCCATCACACCCAACACAGCCATCGTCGTGGCGGCGCGAGGGCACCGGTTCGACGATCTGGCGTTGGAGGCGGCGGCGCGAACCCCGGCCGGCTACGTCGGCCTCATTGGGTCCAAGCGCAAAGCCATCATGATCTTCGAGTCGATGCTCAAGAACGGCGTCCCCGTCGAGCGCATCAAACAAATCCACTCGCCGGTAGGCCTTGACCTGGGCGGGCGCGACCCAGCGGAGATCGCCGTCAGCATCGTGGCGGAGCTCGTTGCCTGGCGGAACGGCCACTCCGGCGGGTCGCTCAAGCTAGGCTCGGCGCAGGTCGACCGTCTCGCGGCGAAGGTCCTCCCTGCCCCCGCAGCTGGCTAGTGCTTCGCCTCTGGCATGGGGCTCCGTCCTTCAACAGGCTCAGGACGAACGAATAGGAGTCCAAGCATCATCTTGGTCACTGAGCAACCGTACCGTGTCATTCTGAGTGCAGCGAAGTATCCCTTCGGCACCAGGCCGTGAGCAAGGTCGCGGCCATCATCCTCGCGGCCGGCGAGTCCATGCGCATGGGGCAGCCCAAGGCCCTGCTGCCATGGCCAAGCCCTTCGGGAACGACGACCCTGCTCGGCCACGCCGTCGACTCCGCGATTGAGGCGGGCTACGGACCCATTGTCGTCGTCCTCGGCCACGACGCGGAGCGGCTGCGCGCGGAACTCGCGCACGGGATCGAGCGTGCTTCGACAAGCTCAGCACGAACGGTCGAGTCCACATCGGGTGTCGCTCGTCCTGAGCTTTTCGAAGGGCGTGCAGCCGTGCGCGTCGTGGTCAACGAGCGCTACCGCGAGGGGCGCGCGACGTCGATCGTCACGGGCGCCCAAGCCCTGGTCCAAGAGCTAGACGGCGTGCTCGTCAGCTCCGTCGACCAGCCGCGCTCGGTGGCAATGCTGCGGTTGCTGCACGACGCCTGGTTCGCCGCGAGCCCACGCCCGATGGTCGCGGCGCCCGCCTACGATGGGCTGGCTGGCCACCCGGTCCTCGTCGACGCGTCACTCGTCGACGCGCTACTGTCCATCAGCGAGGAGCGCCAGGGGCTTCGCGAAGTGGTGCACCGCCACTGGGCCACTCGTCTGCTCGTGCCCACTGACGACCCCCAGTGCCTCACGAACGTCAACACGCCCGAAGACTACGAGCGCGCGCTGGCGCTGGCCTAGCGTCGGGCGGCTGTCCTCTTGGAAATCTATTCGTACACGATCCCACCCTCATCCCCAACAGTGCCCCTGGCTCGCTGGCGACGCACCTCGTCAATCGCCGTGTCCATGCCATTCTGAGCAACGACTAGGCGAACCTTGCGTACGATCACGGTGTCCATCACCTCCTAGAGGTTACTCACGGACCCTCGAGCCCCCCGCACTTCCACGCTCTACCTCGGCGGCAATTCAAGTCGGACTTAGCGCATCCAAGACGCGCCACGACGACAGGAGGGGGACTCGATACGGTCGGTATTCCTACGTGTCGATTCTTTGTGCGGTGGTGCGATGAAGTCTCAAGCATCGCGCTCTTCCTGCGGTTTAACTCCAGGGGACGGTAGGAATATGGCAGGTGAGACACTCATCGGCCATGAACGTGAGGGCTGGTACCTGCCTGCGTCGACCTGTCATGATTACCCCACGACTCCCGCGGCGCGGAGCGCCGCCAGCTCGTCGTCGCCCAGGCCAAGCAGCTCGCCAAGAACTTCGTCGCTGTGCTGGCCGAGGTCCGGCGCCACCGTCGTCGGCCTGCCCGGAGTGCGGGACAGGTTGATCGGGTTGCCGGTCGACTTGAGTGAGCCCAGGACCGGGTGCGGCAAGTCCATGAACATCCCTCGCGCCGCCATCTGGGGGTCTTGTGCAACCTGCGCGATGTCTTGGACTGGGCCCACCGGTATGCCCATTTCACTCAGCACTTCGACCCATTCTGCGGTCGGCTTCGCCGCCATCGCCGCTTCAATGGTTGGGATGAGTTCATCGTAGTGCTGCGTGCGCCCCCAGCCCGTCTCGTAGCGCTCATCATCGATGAGTTCGGGGTGGCCAATCGCGGCGCAGAACAGCGGCCACTGCTCGGTCGAGCCACCCATGATGGCCACGACGACATGGCCATCCAGCGTCCGGAATGCTTGGAAGGGAGTCGACGACGGGTGCCGTGTCCCCAGCCTCGCAGGCACCTGGCCCAGCGTGAAGTAGCGCATGAAGGCGTTTTCGAGGATGGCCACCTGGCAGTCCATCATCCCGATGTCGATGAACTGGCCGAGCCCGGAGCGCTCCCGCTCGTGCAGCGCCGACAGCACGCCGATGGCCGTGAACAGTGCAGCGGTGATATCGCCGATGCTCGATCCTGGGCGCACCGGGCCGCCGCCGGGCTCGCCCGTTATGCTGAGCATGCCCCCCATGCCCTGGACGATCACGTCGAGCGCCGGCCGGCTGGCGTAGGGTCCTGTCTGTCCGAAGCCCGAGATGGAGGCCATGACCACGCGGGGATTCGCCGCGTTGATCGCCGCGTAGTCGAGACCCAGGCGCTGGA
This sequence comes from Dehalococcoidia bacterium, assembly GCA_963577205.1. Taxonomy (GTDB): domain Bacteria; phylum Chloroflexota; class Dehalococcoidia; order Lucifugimonadales; family Australimonadaceae; genus CAUYXS01. The sequence goes on from CAUYXS010000003.1 coordinate 8,785, forward strand.
TAGCGCCCGGCCGGAAGTTCTCCAGCACCACGTCCGCCGTCTTCACCAACTCTAGGAATAGCTCTCGCCCTCTGGGCTCCGCCAGGTCGAGGGCGACCGAGCGCTTGCTCCGGTTGATGCTCATGAAGTACGTGCTATACGTGTTCTCTTCGCCGTCGGGGCCGGGCCCGTTCGGATCAGGAAGGAACGGACCGTTGCCGCGCGCAGGGTCGCCGCTGATGGGCTGCTCGACCTTGATGACGTCTGCGCCTAGGTCGCCGAGCACCATCGCGCAGAACGGCCCGGAGAGGATGCGGGTGAGGTCAAGGACGCGAATGCCCTCTAGTGGGCCTGGCATATGGGATACCTCCGGGGTGCGCCGTCGCTTCACAATTGCCAGCGCGCCGCTGATGGACGCGCCCGCTGATGAGATTGTAGCGGCTAACGAATGTGTCGCAGGCGCTGGCCTTGCCACGCGAGCCATGCGAAGGCGGCCGGGGGCGCCAGCGCAGGAACGACGGCGGCGCTGAGGGCAAAACTCGGCACCGCCCCCAGCGTCAGCACGGCGGCGGCACCGAACAGCAGGCGCACCTGACTCTCATAGAGCGACGGTCGCAGGGCCACCAGCCCCGCCACCGCGCCGCCCAGCACCACGACGCCCAGCGCTGCGAGCCACGGCGACTGCACGTACTCAATGCACTCCTCTTGCACCAACGTGGAGCAGGAACTGAGGCCAGTCGTGACCAAAAAACCGGCCTCGCCCAGGGCGAACAGCGCCACAAGCAGTGCCAGTGCCCCCGTTACGCGAAGGGCGTGCATGGTCCAAGCACCGGCACCCAGGCCGATCCCGATAACCGCTCCCGCGAGGTAGAGCCACTGTGCAATGAAGTCCAATGCGGTACGCCCCTGCGAGATTATAGGGACATTCTGTGCTGGTGCCTCAGCGCTTCGTCCTTGCTGGCGTCCTCAGCGCTCCGTATGATGCCGCCGATTCGCGCAGGGGGCACCAACGTGGACCTGGGACTCGACGGTCGCGTCGCCATTGTCGGCGGCGCCAGCAAGGGCATGGGCAACGCCAGCGCGCGGGCGCTGGCCCGCGAAGGCGCACGCGTGGTCATGGTCGCTCGCGGAGCCGAGGCGCTCAACGGCGCCGCGCAGACCATCGCCACGGCCCATGGCACCAGCCGCGTACTGGCCATCGCGGCTGACCTTTCGGTCCCATCCGACGTGGCACGCGTGGCGAGGGAAGCGCGCGCGTGGGGTGGCCGCATCGACGTCGTCGTCAACAACCTCGGCGGCCCGCCTCCCGGCGAGACGGAAGGGCTGGCCGACGAACAGTGGCACGCTGCGCTGGAGCTGAATTTCTTCAGCGCCGTGCGGCTCAACCGCCTGGTCCTGCCGCTCATGCGCGAGGGCGGCTACGGCCGCATCGTCACGGTCCTCTCGCTGTCCATCAAGCAACCAGAGGAGAACCTGGCACTGTCCACCGTGTCGCGCACAGCCGCTGCCGCCTACACGAAGGTGCTGTCGACGGAAGTCGCGCACGAAGGCATCACCGTCAACAACGTGCTGCCCGGCTCAATCGCAACGGAGCGCCTCCAGGCGGTGGCCGAGATGCAGGCCAAGCGCCAAGGTGAGCCGTTGGAGCGGGCGCTGGACATCCGCCGCGGGCTGATCCCGGCAGGCCGGTTCGGGGCGCCGGAGGAGGTGGCGGACGTTATTTGCTTCCTCGCCTCGGCCCAGGCTGGGTTCATCACAGGCCAAAGCATCGTGGTCGACGGCGGCCAGCTACGGGCGATGGCGTAAGCCCATGCCAACCTTCGAGGGCGAAGCCACAGTCGAGGAGTTCTGGCGCCAGCGCAATGAGGGCGTCTACTTTCCCCAAGAGTGGGATGGCCTGCTCGGTATTGACCAGGCCTATGAGGTCCAGCTGGGCATCATGGAGCGGCGCATCGCGCATGGAGCGTCGCTCATCGGCTGGAAGGTGGGACTGACCAGCCCAGCCATGCAGCAGCAGTTTTCGGTGTTCGAGCCAGGCTTCGGCAACATACTGGAGGATGGCCCGAACGACGGCCCTCACTCTTCCGGTATGGAATTCGCCTTCGACAGCCTCATCGCCCCGACGGTAGAGCACGAGGTGTGCTTCCGGCTGGCATCGAGCCTCCAGGGGCCCGGCGTCGATGCTGGGCAGGCTCGGCGGGCCATCGGCGAGGTGATGCCCGCCATCGAGGTGCCGGAGACGCGAGGCGATTTCACCCGGCAACTGACCTTAGCCATGGCCGACAACGCGCAAGAGAAAGCCATCGTCCTCGGCGAGCCAATGCCGCTGGGTGTGCTGGATCTTCCCGCGCTGGGCGTCCAGGTGTTCGTCAATGGCGCGCTCGCCGCCGAGGGGCGCGGCGACGCTGTCCTCGGTGACCCGGTGAATTCGTTGGCCTGGCTCGCAAACAAGCTGGCGCAGTTCGGCTACGCGCTGGCGGCTGGACAACTGATCATGACGGGGTCGCTGACGCGCCAGTTGCCAGTCGCACGCGGCGACACCGTGCTGGCGCGCTTCGACATGCTGGGCGACACGTCGGTGTCGTTCGCCTAGCGCGCGTCTATGCCCTGTAAGAGCAATCGCCGCTAGCCCTAGTCCTCGCCGTTCTCGCCCTCGTCGCCCGCTTCTTCCAGGGCAAATCCGTCGTCGCCATGCTCACCTGGTGCGATGTGAATATGGCGCTGCTCCCGCAGCGCCTCGATACGATCCAACGGACGCTGAAGCGCCTTGCGTCGCGTTCCTGACAGCGCGTCGTAGTTCCTCGACATTGACTGGATGCTGCGTCCCAGTTTGTCCAATGTTTCCCCAAAGCGCCCCCACTGCTGATTGAAGCGCCCGAGCAGGCCAACAATCTCCTCGGCGGCCTGCCGGGTTGCCAAAGTGTCGGACGCTTGGCGGATGAGCGCTAGCATGGCGAAGAGGGTCAGGGGCGTGCAGCACACGACGCGACTGTCCAGCGCCTCGTCGAACACTTGCGGGCCCACCTCGTGAATGAAACGGAACACGGCCTCGTTGGGGATGAACAGAAGGACGTAATCGGCAGTGCCACCCTCGGGGTCGACGTACTCCTTTGTTGCCAGTGCTTTGATGTGTCTCCTTACGTCCCGCAGGAAGTCGCGCTCCTGCGCTCGGCGCTCGATGTCGCCTCTGGCCTCCAGCGAGCGGACGTAGTTGTCTAGAGGGAACTTCACGTCCATGTTCAGCACACGGTCGTCGGGGAGGAAAAAAGTGAAATCGGGGCGCGCCGTGCCTTCAGCCTGGGTTACCTGCTTGCGGTAGTTCGTCCCTTCCAAGAGGCCTGCTCGGCGGAGGATGTCCTCGGCCATGCGCTCGCCCCATTGGCCACGGGCCTGCGCGCTGGAAAGAACACGGCGCAGACCTTCGGTCGTGTCCGTGAGCTTGGACGTCTGGCGCCCTATTTCTCCAAGTTGGGTGCTCAGCGACGCCTCTCGGCGGCCCCCCTCATCAAGGGCTTGGGACACCCTGTCGAGGGCGTCATTCACTCGGTTGAGGCGCTCATCGATGCGTCCACGCTCAACGTCAAAGCCGCCGCCGTCGCGCCCTCGCGAGCGCATGGCCCAGGCGGCCACACCAACCAGCAGCAGCACGGCGACTGCGAGGATGACGGCAACTGCCTCCATGCGGCAACTCCTTTGTGGCCGGCTGCTGGTCTACCAGATGCTGCCGGACAGGCCGGGGCTGGTGATGGCGCCCTCGCTGGCCGACGACACGGTCTGGGCGTACTTGGCGAACGCGCCAGTCTTGTAGCGCGGTTCCGGCTGCCGCCACTTCGCCTTCCGGCGCGCCAGCTCGTCGTCCGAGAGCTCGACGTCCAAGCGCCGTGCCTCAACATCCAGCACGATGGTGTCGCCGTCGCGGAGCAGACCGATGGGTCCGCCACGGAACGCCTCGGGAGCGATGTGGCCGACGGTGAAGCCGTGTGTCGCGCCGGAGAAGCGCCCGTCGGTGATGAGCGCCACCTCCTCGTCCATGCCGCGGCCCACTAGCGCAGCCGTCACGCCCAGCATTTCCTGCATGCCGGGTCCGCCAGCCGGGCCTTCGTAGCGAATCACCACCACGTCGCCCGAGGCAATCTTGCCCTCTTGAACTGCGGCGAAGGAGTCTTTCTCGCTGTCGAAAACACGAGCCGGGCCACGGTGATACAAGCGGTCGTGGCCCGCAAGCTTAACGACACAGCCCTCGGGGGCGAGGTTGCCGCGCAACACCGCGATTCCACCCCACTGCTTGATTGGCGCGTCGATGGGGACGACGACGCGCTGGCCGGTCACCGCGACGGTCGCCTCAGCCACTTGGCCGAGCGTGCGCCCATCGACGTTCCGCGCGTCGGCGTGGACCAGCTCACCGGCGACCAGTTCTTTCGTCACGAGACCGTAGCCGCCCGCCTCGTGCAGGTCGGTGGCGACATACTCGCCCCCCGGCTTGAGGTTGGCCACGATGGGCGTGCGGCCCATGACGCTGTCGAAGTCGTCGATGGTCAACTGCACGCCGGCCTCGCGGGCGATAGCCACTAGGTGCAGCGCCGCGTTGGTCGAACCGCCCGTTGCAGCCACGCAGGCGATAGCGTTGTCGAAGGCGTCACGGGTCATCACGTCGCGGGGCTTCACGTCGTCCTTCAGCAATTGCACGGCGATCTCGCCCGCGCGCCGGGCATCGGCCTTCTTCTGCTCCGCCAGCGCCGGGGCCGAGCTCAGGCCCGCCGGGCTCACGCCCAAGAACTCCAGGGCCATGGCCATAGTGTTCGCCGTGAACTGGCCGCCACACGCACCGGCACCCGGGCACGCTACATCCTCGATCGCCTTCAGCGCCTCCGCGGAGATTTTGCCTGCCCCGTGGGCGCCGACGGCCTCGTAGACGTCCTGCACCGTGACGTTCCGGCCTTCGTAGACGCCAGGGGCGATGGTGCCGGTATAAAAGGTGAGGCCGGGAATGTTCAGGCGAGCCAGGGCCATCGCGCCCGCCGGGATGGTCTTATCGCACGCCACCAGTACAACCAAACCGTCGAAGGAGTGTCCACGCGCCGCCACCTCAATGGAGTCGACGATAACCTCGCGGCTGATCAGCGAGCCCTTCATACCCTCCGTGCCCATCGACACGCCGTCGGAGACGGAAATCGTGTTGATCTCCATGGGGGTGCCACCCGCCGCACGGATACCCTCTTTGACGTACTGGGCCATCTCGCGGTGGTTGAAGTTGCACGGCATAGTCTCGATCCACATATTCGCCACGCCGATGATGGGCTTGGCCAAGTCATCGTCGGTGAACCCTATGGCCTTGAGCATGGCGCGAGCCCCGGCCCGGGATGGACCGTCAGTCATTTCGGCGCTACGGGGCTTGAGGGGATTGGTGGTCATGCGTTCCTCCCGGTCGTCCTTTATTCAGCCTCTGGCGGCCGTCCATTATAGGTTGGCGCCGCCCGGTAACGCCTGGGCAGGCCGCTCCCGCCTAGGGTGTACCAGGCTAGCGTTGCCGCTTGGGGTTTGGCTCGTCATCGCTGTCGCCTCCGGGCAGGGGCTCGCCGCCTTCGGGCGGAGGATCGCCGAGGACACGGAAGTTGACCTGCACCGTCCGCCCGTCGTCCTTCGGCAGGGGTGGCCGCTGTGCGTACTTGGGCGCGAACCACAAGAACAGATTGGTCAAGACCAACACAACGATGAAGTCGTCGAAGACTCCGACCGGAGGGGGCAGAAAGTCGAGAAGAAGGTCGCGGGGCCAGATGACGTAGAGCAGGGCGAGTACCGGGATGGCCTTCAGCCATCGCGGTACTCGCGGGTGCCTCATCAAGTACACTAGCGCGCCGAAGCGGCTGAGCAGGTAGAACAGTGAACGCACTCCCCCTCCGCGTTCGAGTATAGCCGCCAGCACCGGACTCACCCGTGATTTACTTCTTCCACGGCGACGATAGCTTTTCGGCCAGCGAGGCACTGGCAACGCTGGCCAAAGCGGTCGGCTCAGACGATGTCCGCGAAGCCAACGTCAGCCAGCTCGAAGGCGGCTCGTTCAACCTCGCCGCCTTCGGTACAGCCGCGATGGTAGTGCCTTTCCTGGCCGACCGCAGGCTCGTCGTGGTTAGGGGTTTGCTCGCGAGCCTCGATACGCCGACGGGCGGGCGGCGCGGGCGCAAGCCCGCCGCGCGGGGCGACGCCCTAGGCCCGGCGGCAGGCCTGCCCGCTCTGCTGGGCCAGCTCCCCGAGACGACGGACGTGGTCTTCATCGAAGTGAAGGTCGGCCGCGGCAATGTGCTGCTGGCGGAGATCGAGGCGCTGGGCACACAACAGGTGCAGATTCGCGATTTCCCGGCGCTGCGCCGCGAGCCGCTGGTACGCTGGGTGCGGGAGCGCGCCGCCGCCAAGGGCGCGACGATCGACTCCGCGGCCGTGGAGTTGTTGGTCGAGCTGGTCGGTGGCAACCTCTGGGCCATGGACAACGAGCTAGAGAAGCTGGCGATCTACCGCATGGGTGAGACCATCGAGGCTGTTGACGTGGGGGCGTTGGTCTCGGGCGCACGCGAGACGACGGTCTTCGAGTTGGTCGACGCACTGATGGAGGGCCGGGCCGAGGCCGCGATGTTGAAGATGGAGGCGCTATTGCAGGAGGGCGCAGGCGGCCCATACTTGCTGTCGATGATCGCCCGGCAGGCGCGCATGCTCGCGCTGGCCCACGAGCTGGACCGGGAGCGCGTGCCGCAGGGCGAGTGGGGGGGGCGCCTCGGCACCACCTCCGACTTCGTGGTGCGCAAAACGGCGGAGCAGGCCCGGCGCTTCCCCTTCGCGTCGGTCCGGCTCTTGTACGGCCTTCTAGTCGAAGCGGACCTGGCGATGAAGACCGGTGAGGCGACGGAGGAAATCGCCCTCGCGGAGCTCATCGCCCGCGGCGTCGGACTCCGGCACGGGGCTCCTTTGCGCCGGTGAGTGGTCCGCCCCGATGACCCAGGCATTGTACATCGCAGCGGCGTTCGCCATCGGCATTGGCAATGCGACACAATTGGTGATGCTCACCGCACTTGCTCGCTCACGAGGGTCGGTCGAGGGGGCGTTCACGTCGCTGGTGACGACGGTCCTCGGCTTCGGCGTTGTTCTGGCGATACTGGCGTGGCGGCAGGGCTCGCTGGCGATGCCCGCACCGTACGACCGGTGGCCGGTCTTCCTTGCACTAGTGTTGGTGTTCACTGCAGGGACAGTGTTCATCATGCGTGGCTTGAACGGCTATTTCGTGGTGACGGGGCTCTTCGCCCTCCCGCTCCTCATCGGCACTGGGTTCCTGGGCCCCCGCATCGGTATCGGGATGTTCATCGCCGCCGTGCTCGCGGGGCAGCTCTCCGGCGCGGTCGTCTACGACCACATCGGGGCGTTCGGCGCGGAGGTGCGCCGGGTGGACGGGCTACGGGCGCTGGGCGTGCTAGCACTCCTCTCCGGCGTCGTGCTGATCCGAGGCGTCCGCTAGGTTGCCCTGTGCTATTCTTTTGGGGCCTAGTTTAAGGGTGGAGCAGGAGTAGCGACATGCCATTCGGAATAGGCTGGCCGGAGTTGACCATCATCCTCGTCATCGTGCTGGTGATATTCGGCGCCAGCCGGGTCCCAGAAGTCGGCGGCGCTATCGGTCGGGGCATTCGCGAGTTCCGCAAGTCTGTCACCGAGGAGCCCGAGGCCAAGAGCGAAGCGAAGCCGGAGACGTCGACCGCCCCCAAGAACTAGTGCACGGGTAGGCATAGCGCAGCGATTGGTTTTTCGCTGGCGCGGGCTCACTCTACGCTGGCGGGGGCGCGCTCCGCCGGGCTCTGGACCAACGCCATGAGCAGCGCTCCGCCAACCGCCATCACGCCGAAGGTCACAAACGCGGGCTCGTAACCCCCCACGACGTCGAAGAAAACCCCCGCCACCATCGGCCCTAGGGCGAGGCCGAAGCCTCGAACGACGTTGACGACGCCGCTGATAGCACCCAATGAGCGTCGGCCGTAGAAGCCGGCGACGAGCACTGTTGGCAGAGTCATGTAGCCGCCGACCAGCAACCCGAAGACGAAGGCGAACCCGAAGGCCTGAGCGGGGCTATGGACACTCAGCAGCAGGCCCATCAGCACCGCCAACACCACGTTCTCGCCCACTGTCAGCAGCTTTGGCGATACGCGGTCCGCCAGCCAACCCAGCCCAGCGCTGCCCGCCGCCAAGCCGATGGCGAACGTGCTCACGACCGCGGCACCGATGGTCGAGTCGAGCCCGCGCTCGAGGTAGAAGGGCAGCTGGTGGAATCCCACGCCTGTGGTCACCACGCTCACAAGGAACGTCGAGCCCATGATGAGCCAGAGCGCTGGCGTTGCCATGGCCTGGCCGACGGACCAGTCAGGTGCCTGCGAGTCAAGCGAGCCCGCCGCCATGGGGTTGGCGGGCTCGCCGTCGACCTGCAGACCGACGTCCTCGGGGCGCCGCACCAGAAGGACGAGCGCGGGCAGCACGCCGAGCCCCACGGCCAGTCCACCTAGGGCGACCCAGGCGGCGCGCCAGCCTCCGGCGTCGATGGCCCATTGTACCCCCACCGGGGCCACAATCAGGCCCAACGCCGACGCCGCGAAGAGCGCCGCGAGCGCCGTACCTCGTTTGCGATCGAACCAGTTCGCCACTGCCACGGGTCCTGTGAAAAGAACGAGGCCCTGGCCGGCGTAGCGAACAATGGCGTACAGCACAATGTAGGCGCCCAGGCTGTTGACGCCAGCCAGCGCGAAGCAGGCGCCGCCGACGATGGCCGCGCCGACCGAAACCACGACTCGCGGGCCGAAGCGGTCCACAAGCCAACCGACCAGCGGCCCGGTAGCTGCTCCGCCGATGCTGCCAATGGTCGTGGCGCTGGCGATGGCCGTCACGCTCCACCCGAATTCCGCGGTGAACACCGGAAGGAATAGGGTCGAGACCTCCACCGCCGACGCCACGCGGGAGATGTTGGACGCCGCGGCAGCGCCAACAACCACCCAGCCGTAAAAGAAGGGTGCCGAGGCGAGCGAGCGCCGGCCCGGGACGTTCATGGCTGCAGCCAGCTAGTCCGCGCGCGGCCGCCGGCCCCGAAGCCGGTGTCCGATGCGCGCGAGCACGATGCCGATCTCGTAGAGCACGATGATCGGCACAGCGACCAGTGTCTGGTTCACCGGGTCAAAGGTCGGCGTGATAACAGCGGCCGCCACGAAAGCGAGGACGATGGCGTAGCGACGGAAGCGCCCCAGCCATCGAGGGGTCACGACGCCGAGGCGCGCAAGCACGAACATCGCCAACGGCATCTGGAACACCACACCCATCCAGAACATCAGCGACGTGACGACGTTGATGTAGCTGGCGACGCGAATCTCCGGGTCGACGTTGGTAATGCCGAAGTTGAATAGGAAGCTGAACGCTGGGGGGAAAAGAACGTAATAGGCGAATGCCGCGCCACCAAGAAATGCGACCATGATGCCGGGTATGAGCAGCGTGAGGTAGACGCGCTCGCGGCCCGTCAGCCCAGGTGACACGAAGCGCACTATTTGATACAGAACCACAGGGAGTGCGGCGACGAAGCCCGCCATCAGTGTCACCTTAAAGGTGACACTGACGATCTCCAGCACCTCGGTCGATATGGGGCGCTTGCCGGAATCGCCGAAGCCTGGCTCCAGGAGGAACTCGAGCACTTGGTCGCGGAACGCGAAGGCGACGGCAGTGGCCAATACAACGAAGACGGCGGAGATGATAAGCCGGCGCCGCAGCTCGTCGAGGTGCTCCCGCAGAGTCATGGCCCTAGCCATGACTCCCTGCCTCCTCAACGTTCGGCTCAGGCGCGTCAATGTCGGGGGTGTGGCCATTACCGTCGCCGCGGGCCACGGCATCCTCCGGCGCGGAGGCAGGCTTGACAGGGGCAAGCGGCGGTTGATCCAGGCGCACTGTGGCTGCGTCAGCCACCTCGCGGAGGATACGCTGCGCCTCGCGCCAGTGCCGGCCCATCTTGCCCGCCATGTCGACCATCCGCGCCGGGCCGAGGACGATGATCGCGATGAGCATGACCACGCTCAGCTCCAGCAGGCCGATGCCGAAGACGTCCATGCCTACGTACCCCCTGATCGGGCGGCAGCCTTCGCGCAATCGGGGCAGCGAGCTAATTCCGGCCAGGCATCGCCCGCGTCAATAGCCAGCCGCACGCCAAAGGCGTCGGCAAGCTTGGCAAGCGTGCACACAGGGAGCCCAACGACGTTGAGGTAGCAGCCGCGCACCTCAGCGGCAGGCGCAAAGCCGGCGCTCTGCACCGCGTAGGCGCCAGCTTTGTCCATCGGGTCGCCGGAGGCGACGTAGGCGGCGATCTCATCGTCGCCGTACTCGCGCATGCGCACCCGCGAAGCGCGATGGGAGTGAACTTCGTCGCCGGTGGCGGCATCGACCAGCGCAACCGAGGTCACCACCCGATGCTCTCGGCCACGGAGCCGTCGCAGCATGGCGGTGGCCTCGTCGCCGTCTCGCGGCTTGCCAAGCACTTCGCCATCCACCTCAACCACCGTGTCGACGCCAACGACGGTGCCCAGCGCTTCGTCGGCCGCGGCGGCACGCGCCTTTCCCAACGCACGCTCGATGGCGAGGGTCTCGGCGGCCTGGCCCGCCGATGCAGGCGGCTCCGGAAACTCCGCATCCGCCGTCTCGTGCGCCAACCCGAGGCGCGTGAAGATCTCGCGCCTCCTCGGCGAGGCAGAGGCCAGTACGAGCCGCTGGCGTCCGACCAGTGACGCTCCCCTCGCTTTGTCCCGGGAGAGCGTGACGACGCACTCCACGTGATGCGTCTGGGGAAACATGTCCACAGGCTGGACGCGCTCGATGTGGAAGGGACCGGCCGTGATCACCTTAAGATCCCTGGCCAGCGACTCAGGGTCGCAGGAGACGTAGGCGACGCGAGCCGGTGCGGCGGCGATGAGCGCCTCCAGCGTGCCGTGCGCGCAACCGGTCCGCGGCGGGTCGAGCACCACGGCATCAATGCCAGGCCCCTCCGCCGCCACCTCGCCCAGTATGTCCTCAGTCCGCCCTTGCCGGTAGTCGACGTTCGACAGGCCGGCGGCGTTGCGGCGAGTGTCTTCGACTGCTGGGACCGAGTCCTCGATGGCGATGACTCTTCTCGCATGGGGCGCCAGCAGCACGGCGAATGTGCCGACACCGGCGTAGGCGTCGACGACCGTCTCGGTCCCTTGGAGCGCCAACGCCTCGCGCACCAGCTCGGCGACGCGGTCGGACTGCTCGGCGTTCACCTGGAAGAACGACGGCGAAGCGACACGGAAGACAGCGCCTCCAAGCATGTCGTCGTAGTGAGGTTGGCCCGACGCGATGGGGACGTCGGGCGATTGGAGCGTCGGCTGCACCATCCACGAGCCGGTGCGCTCGCTGGCCCTGATGGAGACTTGCGTCGTCTCCTGCACGCGGCCTTGTAGTGCTGTCAGCAACTTGTTGATGGGCTCCGTCATCAGAAGGCAGGCATCGACGGCGACGTGGGCGCGCGACTCACGCCCCATGAAACCGAGTCGGCCTGTCCCGAGTGGGGCCGGTCGTGAGCCTCGGCGAAAGGAGCTGCCCTCGCGGCTCACGGTGAAGCGGGCGTGGTTCCGGTACCCTAATTGGCGCGGGCTCGGCATGGTCGGCTCGACCGCGACACCGTCGAGGCCACCGATGCGAGCCAGCGCATCAGCTACGATGCCGCGTTTGAGCTCCAGCTGTCTGTCGTATGCAATGTGCTGCCATTGGCATCCGGTGCACGGGCCGAAGTAAGGGCAGGGGGGCGCGACGCGGTCGGGCGACGGCTCGATCACCTCGACGACGCGCGCGGCGACGTAGCCCCGTCGCTCACGGATGACCTCGGCGACGACCTCCTCGCCGGGTAAGCCACCAAAGACGTAGACCTGCTTGGCATCACCATCGGCCTGGGCAACGGCGGCCAGGGCCTCGCCGAGGCGGCCCATGCCAGTGAGCCGTAGGCGCAGCGTCTTCTGCTGTTCTGTCGCGGAGTCGACCACGGCGGCAATGATAGCAGCGAGGTTCAGGCGGAATCGGGATAGGCTTCGGCAGGCTCCAGATGAGCGGGACCAACCTACTTCAGCGCACGACCAGCGCCTGCCTGAGCCCGCGAATCAGGACGCACAATCGCTTGCTCGCCCTCTTCGGCTTCACTCAGGACGAGCAGGCGACC
>CAUYXS010000004.1:0-20983 GCA_963577205.1 Dehalococcoidia bacterium
CTGCGCGAGACGCACAAGACGGACCTTGAGGCGGTAGACCAGCAAAACGAGGAGCAGGCCGGCACTCTCACATCGGAGATCCAGGCCGCCGAAGGGGATGTGCGTGCCGAACTCGAGAAAAAGCTTGAAGAGCTTGGCGCCGCTACCCAGGCGACCGTGGCCCAGATGGAAGGGACGCTTGAGCAGCGGGTCAACGACCTAGAAAGCATACAGCCGCTACAGCTGCTGACCGAGTCGCGGTACCGCGAGCTCCACGACGCCTACGGTGAGGTGTTCAAGGCGGCGATGGGCGCCGAGGCTATTCTCCATACGCTACGCGCCATCGACCTGGCCGAGCTTTCGATAGATTTGGAGCGCGAGGTGCGCACGACGTCCGGACAGCGCCGCAAGAAGGCGGTTAAGCGGCTGCGCGTCATCGACGCGTTCCGCAAGAGCGGGAATCGTGCTGAGTGGATGGTCATGACGGTGCTCCCGGTCCTGCCGCCGGACCTGCGCCCGATGGTGCAATTGGACGGCGGCCGCTTCGCCACGAGCGACCTCAACGATCTTTACCGTCGGGTGATCAACCGGAACAATCGCCTGCGCCGACTGCTCGACTTGGGCGCGCCAGAGATCATCGTCCGCAACGAGAAGCGCATGCTCCAGGAGGCTGTCGACGACCTGATCGACAACGGCCGCCGCGGGCGTCCCATTGTCGGCAGTCACAATCACAAACTCAAAAGCCTGTCTGACCTGCTGCGCGGCAAGCAAGGGCGCTTCCGCCAGAACCTACTCGGCAAGCGAGTCGACTACGGCGGCCGTTCGGTCATCGTGGTGGGCCCAAGCCTGAAGCTTCACCAGTGTGGTCTGCCCAAGAAGATGGCTCTGGAGCTGTTCAAGCCCTTCGTGATGAACCGGCTGGTCGTCCAGGGGTTAGCTCACAATATCAAAAGCGCAAAGCGGATGGTCGAGCGCGCTCAACCCGAGGTCTGGGACATCCTGGAGGAAGTCATCAAGGGCCGTCCCGTGCTGCTCAACCGCGCGCCGACCCTGCATAGGCTCGGCATCCAGGCATTCTTGCCGGTGCTGGTCGAGGGCAGCGCAATCCAAATCCACCCGCTGGTGTGCGCAGCATTCAACGCCGACTTCGACGGCGACCAGATGGCTGTACACGTCCCGTTGTCTCGAGAGGCAGTCCATGAGGCGCGCAACGCCATGCTGAGCATCTACAACATGCTCTCGCCGAGTTCTGGCGAGCCGCTGGTGGCACCCACTTACGAGATCGTCCTCGGCTGCTACTACCTCACCACAGTCAAGGAGAATGCTCGCGGCACGGGGTCCAAGTTCCGCGGTCTCGACGAAGTGACGATGGCCCACGATGCAGGCTTGGTAGAGTTGCAGTCGGAGGTTGAGGTCCACCACCCGGAGACCGGGGAGTGGATTCTCACAACGCCTGGACGCATCATCTTCAACAACGTACTGCCTCCTGAGGTGCGCCGCTACGGCCAGCTCATCGACAAGCGGGTGCTCAAGGAGTTGGTCACGGCCGTGTACCGGCTGAGTGGCAACGTCAAGACCGCAGCCGTCCTCGACAATATCAAGGAGATGGGGTTTCACTACGCCACCATTTCTGGCACGACCATAGGCATCACCGACATCAAGGTCCCGGCTGAGAAGGCCATCATGGTCAAGGAAGCGGATGGCCAGATCGACGCTCTTGAGGGGCAGTATGAGCAGGGCCTGATAACGGAGCGAGAGAAGTACAACCGCACGATCGCCATCTGGCAGGGCGTCAACAACCAGATGGACGCCGTGATTCAGAAGCACCTACCGGAGTTCGGGGGCATCTACACTATGGCCCACTCCGGTGCTCGCGGAAATGAAGCACAGATCAAGCAGATGGCCGCCATGCGCGGCCTGATGAGCAACCCACGCGGTGACATCATTGAGCTGCCGATCAAGTCGAGTTTCCGCGAAGGCCTCACGGTCCTCGAGTACTTCATTTCAACCCACGGCGCCCGCAAGGGCCTGGCCGACACGGCGCTCCGCACCGCTGACTCCGGCTACCTGACCCGGCGCCTCATTGATGTGTCCCAGGAGGTCATCGTCATCGAGGCCGACTGTGGGACAGACCGCGGTACCTTGATTCACGCCGAGCCATCGGAGGACGACGTGATGCTCGGGAGGCTGGGGGAGCGCATCGCGGGGCGGGTGGCCGCCGCGCCGATCGCGCACCCAGTAACTGGCGAGATCATCGTCGATACCAACGAGACCATCGAAGAGCCTCAGGCGGAAGCAATCGAGGCTGCTGGGGTTGCCGAGGTGTACGTCCGCAGTCCGTTAGCCTGCACGACAGAGCGCGGCATCTGCCGCGCCTGCTATGGGCGCAGCCCCGCAACAGGGCGCCCTGCCCTGATCGGAGAGGCCGTCGGGATCATCGCGGCGCAGTCCATCGGCGAGCCGGGAACGCAGTTGACCATGCGGACGTTCCACACTGGCGGTGTGGCTGGCAAGGACATCACCTCCGGCCTGCCCCGCGTTGAGGAGTTGTTCGAGGCTCGCTCGCCCAAGGGCAAGGCTCGCCTCGCGGAGGTCGACGGCAAGGCCCTCGTCTTCGAAGGAGGTGAGTTGGTCGACGCCCATCGCCTCGAAGAAGCGACGGCGGACGGCAAGCCGTCGCGCCGGAAGTCGACCATCAACTGGGAAGACCCCATGTACAAGCCACCGGTGTCGGCCACGCCGGTGGTCAGGCTGGTTAACACTTTCCCCTTCGTGGACGCCTACCCGATACCCGAGGGGTACAAGGCCAAAGTGAAGAAGGGGCAGCATGTGGAGGCAGGCAGCACCATTGCCTCCGCGGCGCCGGCGCCCAGGGCCAAGGCGAAGGAGGCAGACCAGGAGTCCTTGCCCGACCTGCCCGACCTGCTCGCCCGAGTGTCTGGTGTTGCCCGGGTCGAGGAAGGACGCATCGAAATCGAGACAGTGGACGTCGAGGTCCGCGACCACCCTGTGGACGCCACCGACCAGCGCCTCCTCCGTACCGGCGACGCCGTGGTAGCAGGGCAAAAGCTAACCAATGGAGTCAAAGACCCACACGATTTGCTCCGGATCGAAGGGACGGATGCCACCCAGCGTTATCTGCTGGAACAGGTCCAGACCGTCTACCGGAACCAGGGTGTGGCCATTAACGATAAGCACATCGAGGTCATCATGCGGCAGATCCTGAAGTGGGTCCGGGTCGAATCCATCGGGGACACTAGCTTTTTGCCCAACCAGCTGGTCGATCGTTCTCAATTCCAGCTGCTCAACGAGAAGGTCTTGGCCGAGGGCGGCGAGCCTGCGACTAGCAAGCCTGAGATTCTCGGGGTGACTCGCGCGTCGCTGAACACCGACAGCTTCTTGGCCAAGGCCTCGTTCCAGGAGACTGCTCGGGTTCTCACTGAGGCGGCGATCCTTGGCGATGTTGATTACCTGCGTGGCCTGAAAGAGAACGTGATCATCGGTCGGCTCATCCCGGCGCGCCTCGACATGTCTGAAGAAGGGCGCGCGCTACTCGGCCTGCCTGAGCCAGCAGCGACTGCGACCCTCAACCCCGACACCGAGCTATCTGATGCTGACGTCCAGAACCTCCTACTCGATTTTCCCGGAAGCGGACCAACCGGTGGCGATGGCGGCGGCTCGGGCGAGGATGCCGACGGCATCGCCAACATAGCGGCAGAGCTCAATGAGGCGGCCGGCTCTCAGGTCGACGATGCGCTGGAACAGTTCAGCGGCGACGCTCTACTGGCGGATGTCCTCGACGTTAAGAAGGCCGACGACGAGGCCGACGACGAGGCCGTCGTTGGCAGCGACGATACGTAGCAAACAGCCAGTAACCTGACAGACGGCAAAAGAGGGCGCGCAGTAGGTGCCCTCTTTTGCCGTCTGTCAGGTTACTGGCTGTGGGTTAGGTGGCCTGTAAGGGCATCTCTTCGGTATGCCATCCATTCAGCAAGCGCTTGGCTACCGCCTGCGCCTCAGCAATCCGGCCGGGAGTGATAATCGACTGAACCGCCTCACCTTCAACTCACATGCCGTCAGCCCGGGCAATCCCGTGCCAACGTTTCATCCAGTCGTGGGGCAGGAGCTCAGCCCCGGGCAGCGCGGCCCCGTGGGGCGGAGTACGACCATTCTGCGCTGGCCGAATGCGAACAGAGAACGTCACACACGCCAGACCAGTCGTCCATAGGCCAGCCATAGAGCGGGTCGATACTTCAGTCCTCTGGCGCAATAGCCGCCCGTGGAAACCTCAGTCGAGGACTGGCCGTAAGCCGGACTTAGTACCAGGGAAGCTGCGGTTCAAGCGCGATGACCAAGAATGTCACGGCAAGGAATGCCAGAGACAGCCGGTAGGCGGCGAAGACTTCGCCCCGCGACGCCTCGCGCAGCAGGATCAGCGAACGCCAGAGCCAGTAGCCTGCCAGCACGGTGCCTGTCAGAGCAAAGGCGATTCCTCCAAAGCCGGCGACGTAGGGCAACCAGGAGAGGGTGCCCAGCAGCAGGATGTATAACAGGACCTGGGCGGCGGTCTCTCGTCGGCCGGCCACGCTCGCCAGCATCGGAATCCCGGCGGCCGAGTATTCGTCACGAAGGAGGACCGACAGCGTCCAGAAGTGCGGCGGGGTCCAGAAGAAGACGAACGCGAACATGTACAGCCCAACGGCGTCAACGCTCCCATTGACCGCAACAGCGCCGATGAGTGGAGGAAAAGCACCCGCCGCGCCCCCAATAACAATGTTGTTCCAGGAGGTGCGTTTCATGGCGAGGGTGTACACGAAGACGTAGACCATTGCGGCGGCCAACGTCAGCAGCGCGCTCAGCCAATTGGCCAGCAACCCCAGCAGCAGCACCGCCGCGACGACCATGCCTGTGCCCAAAGCGAAGGCGACCTTGCGACTCACTTGGTTACTAGGGACCACACGCGTGCGCGTCCGCAGCATGATCGCGTCGATATCAGAGTCGAAGCCCTGGTTGATGGCATTGGCGCCTGCCGCGGCAAGCGCACCACCGGCCAAGACGGCCGTCAGTGCCGTCGCGTCAGGCATGCCTTCCGCGGCCTTCCACATGCCGCAGGCCGCCGTGAATACGAGCATGGCCACAATGCGCAGCTTGGAGAGCGCGATGATCTGGCGGATCGCGGTGGTGATCATTGGGCGCGTACCCTCAGCGCGAGCACCCAAGAGGTCACCAGCGCCCACCAGGCCAGTGTCGCGATGCCGAGGTGGAGCACCCGCCAGTGCTCGGTGATGGCGTCTGTTTTCACGACCGCGATGCCCACGAAGCCCTGGGCGAGCAGGAGTGCGGCCGCGGTGTGGTTCATACCCACCGCCAGCCGGGTCGCTGAGGGACCGCCACGCCCGCGTGCGCGTGCCATAAGGACGCCCGCATAAGCGAGGCCAACCAGGAGCACGGCGCCCCCAGCTCGGTGGATGTTGTGCAGGAATGCACCTTCCGCTGACGTGCTGCCGTCACAGAAGGGCAGGCTCGGGCAGGCGGGGCTCAAGTCGGAGCCCACAATGCCGCCACCGAAGAACAGCACGGCGGCACCCAGGCCGAGCAGCACGCTGGTGACAGCTACGCCCGGTCGGTGACTCGGGGCCACGTCCAAGGCCACGAGCGCACCGGCGGTCAGCAGGCCCAGGGTGGACATAGCGAAGATCAGATGGGCAAGCCGAACGCCTCCCTCCAGCTCCGTCAAGACGGTGGCGCCGCCAAGGCCTGCCTGCACCACAATGAGGACGAAGGCGCCGCCCAGCAGCCGCGCCAGGCCGGGGTTCACTCGACGCGCACGGGCGGCGAAAACCGCCGCGGCAGCGGTAACCAGCATCGTCATGCCCGCGTAGAAGCGGTGGCCAAACTCAATGGCCGTGTCTCCCTCTAGGGTTGGCAACGCCGTTCCCTCACAGAGCGGCCAGTCCGGGCAGCCGAGCCCGGAACCGGAGGCGCGAACCCAGCCGCCGTAGACGATGAGGCCAACCGTCATCACAGCGGCGGCTAGCGCAAGCCAACCAGCCCGCCGAACACGCGCGTCGACAGTCACTGCGATGGAAGACATGCTAAGAATCGATCAGCCAGCGGTATGAGAGGACAGCCAGTGTGGCCAGTAATGTCACCGGAAGCAAAGTCCATAGCGCCTCGGCCGGCCGACTCCCGAGGATGCTGCCTGCCGAGTTCACCGTCTTCATACGCAAGGCGGCCACCACTATACCCACCTCGATCACAGCAACCGCCGAAACCACGACCCAGAAGGAAGAAATGCCCAATTGCCGTTCGCCTACGCAGGTATAGCGGGCGCTTGAGTGCGCATCAGCGCACATCTAGCGTTAGTCTTTACTTCCCCGCCGAAGCCTATGGTACTCCACGCCTCGTCCGTCCGCCATAACTGTGCACCTGGCTGGGGCCTGAGGCTTGTGCGACAATGCCGCGCAGTTTCCGCGGAGGAGCGCATGAGCACCGTTAACGAGATCGTGGACATACAGGTGCAAGATGGCACGATGCCGACGTGCATCTACCGGCCTGACGACGACCAGCCGCACCCGGCCGTCATTGTCATCCAGGAGATCTTCGGCGTGAACGCCAACATCCGCGGCATCGCAGAGCGGTTCGCGTCCGAGGGTTACGTCGCTGCCGCGCCGGACATTTTCTATCGGTCTGGCCGGCTCCTCGATGTGCCGTATGCCGATATGGATCAGGCCAGAGGTCTGGCGCAGTCGGTCCCCGGCGACGGACTGATTGCCGACCTCAAGACCTTGGTGCGGTACCTACAAGCCTACCCGAACGCCCTCCAGGGGAGGCTCGGAATCACCGGATACTGCTTCGGCGGGCGTGTCTCCTTCACGGCTGCGACGACGATTCCGGAGATCACCGCGGCAGCCGTTCACTACGGGGGGGGCATCGCCGCAGCGGGTGGCCCGTTCGACCAGGCGTCGAACATCACGGCGCCGATCATCGGCTTGTTCGGAGCCGATGATCAGAATCCGTCACCCGACGACGTGAAAAAGGTCGACGCCGAACTCACGCGACTCGGCAAGGCGCACGAGTTCCACACTTACGAAGGCGCGGGCCACGGCTTCATGTGCGAAGACCGTGGGAGCTACCGCGAGGACGCCGCCAACGACGCTTGGGGTAAGACGCTGGCTTTCTTCGCGAAGCACCTCGGCGCGCCCATGAGCGCGGGCTAGAGCACGCCGAGCGTTGGGCGGCCTCCGACTCGATCGGGCGAGCAAGTGGTTCGGTGGTACCCCGGCGCTGGACAGTGTCTCGCTGGAAGTTGCACCGGGCGAATTCGTTGTGGTCGTCGGCCCCTCGGGCAGCGGGAAAACGACGATGCTACGGAGCATCGCTGGGCTTGAACGGCTGGACTCGGGGGACATCTACCTTGACGGCGTCTTGGCCAACGAGATACCCGTGGGAAAGCGCAACGTCCAAATGATCTTCCAGAGCCTCGCGCTCTGGCCGCACATGTCGGTGATGGACGATAAGGCCTATACAAACCTGAGCCTGCCGCTGAAGATCAGGAACTGGACGGTGGATCAGATTCGCGATCGTGTCTCCGAGGTCGGACGGCGTGTCGGGCTGGACCAGCGTCTCCATGCGCGTCGACCGCAGGAACTTTCAGGGGGCCAGCAACAGCGCGTCGCCCTGGCCCGCGCCCTGACGACGATGCCCGGCACGTACCTGATGGACGAGCCAATGGCTCACCTTGATCCGCCGACCCGAGTAAAATTGCGCCAGGAGATTCGCGACATTCACGTCGAAGTAGGTGCGACGACGATCTACGTAACGCACAACATGGCGGACGCTTTCGCCATGGCCGACCGGGTCGTGATGATGAGCGACGGCCGCATCGTTCAGGTAGGGACAGTGAATCAACTACGCGAACACCCAGTCAATCAATGGGTCACGGACTTCCTCAACAGCTCATAGCCCGCCACGGAGTTTCAGGCAAATGCCCACAGGCTACACCGACATCCTGTACACGAAGGCCGACGGTATCGCCACCGTCACTATCAACCGGCCTCAGGTGCGCAACGCATTTCGGCCACGGACCATCGACGAGATGATTGCTGCGTTCACCGACGCCTGGCACGACGATGAGGTGGGCGTCGTTGTGCTGACCGGCGCGGGCGACAAAGCGTTCTGCTCAGGGGGCGACATCAGCGCGCGAGGCAAGGGCGGCTACGAGGATGAGCACGGGACACCCCGGCTGCACGTCCTCGAGTTGCACCGGACCATCCGCGTCATCCCCAAGCCGGTCATCGCTGCGGTCAACGGCTACGCCATCGGCGGCGGGCATGTGCTGCATTTGCTATGCGACCTGACCATCGCCTCCGACAACGCCATCTTCGGCCAGTCAGGACCAAAGGTCGGCTCGTTCGACGCGGGGTTCGGCACCGTCGTCCTTTCTCGCATAGTCGGCGAGAAGAAGGCGAGGGAGATCTGGTACCTCTGCCGCCAGTACTCGGCGGAGGAGGCCATGGACATGGGCATGGTGAACGCCATTGTCCCGCTTGACCAGCTGGCAGCCGAGTGCCAGCAATGGGCCCGGGAGATGCTCGACAAGAGCCCGACGGCGCTGCGATTCCTCAAGGCGTCCTTCAACGCAGACACCGATTGGGTCTACGGCATGCAGTCCATCGCCCATGGGGCAACTAGCCTTTTCTACCAGACCGATGAGGCATTGGAAGGGCGGAATGCCTTCATGGAGAAGCGCAAGCCCGACTTCACTCCCTACCGGCATCAGCCCTGGTAGGTACTGTGACAACGGAGACTCCGACACCACGGGCGCTGAAGTCTTGGGCTTGGGCGACCCGGCCCTTCTCGCTGACCGCCTCGATCGTGCCGGTGCTCGTCGGCTCCGCGCTAGCGATGACGGTGACCGGCATCGATTGGCTGCTCTTCGCTCTGGCCCTGATGGGCTCCGTCGCCATCCAGATCGGCACTAATCTCACCGACGAGTATACGGACCATCGACGGCACGCGGACAAGGGCAAGTTCTTAGCGCCCCACAAGGTCATCCAGCGCGGAGTGCTGTCCGCGGACGCCGTGCGCTTTGGAATGCTCGTGGCGTTCGGCATCGGCGCCGGGTCGGGGCTTTCCATCGTCGCGCAGGTGGGATGGCCGATCCTCGCCGTTGGGCTCGGGAGCATCGGCGTGGCCTACTTCTACAGTGCCGGGCCTCGGCCTATCGGCGACGCGGGGTTGGGGGAGGTGACGGTCTTCGTTTTCATGGGCCCGCTGATGGCCGTATCTGCCTATTACGTACAGGCACGCGAGGTCACCGTGGAGGCAATCCTCGTATCGCTGCCGGTCGCCCTTCTGGTCACTGCGATACTGCACTGCAACAACCTTCGCGACGCCGACGAAGATCGACTCAGTGGCAAGCGGACTCTCGCAAGGGCCTTAGGGCCGTTGCGGGGCCGCCAGCTCTACGCTGCGCTCTTGGCGGCTGCCTACACCGCCGTCGCTGCGGCCGTGGCCACAGGCGTCGTGAGTGCATGGGCTCTTCTCGCGCTGGGGCCGCTCCCGTGGGCTGCGGGAGCTGTGCGAATGCTGTGGCGGGCCGACGCTCGGCCAGCCATGAATGCGCTCATGGTCCGCACGGCCGCGCTCCATTGGTGGACGGGGCTGGCGCTAGCTGTGGGCCTCGCCGTCAGCTCGGCCTAGGCTCTGCTCGTTCCACGAGGCAGGTCAGCGCATCGAGAAACGGGTCCATTGCTCTCATGTGGCTGGTGTGGCCGCCGGGCAATACTAGGCGCTCGGCATCCGACAGTAACTCGGCCAAAGCATCGGACATTGCGCGGTCCGTCGCATCGGTGTCCGCTCCGCGGACGATGAGCGCCGGCATGGTCAGCCGGGCTAGCCGCTCGACGCCGTCGTGATGCTCGACGATGCGGTGCGCGTAGTGAATGGCGAGGCGGTGCGTCCAGGCGAGCCGCCACGCTCGGCTTTCGCGCGGGTCTTCTCCCTCTGCCACGGCTCCGACCTTGTGCAGGAAGTGAACGAGGGTGGCCTCGTCCACGCCAGGACCGGCGGCGTAGGTACGCATCTCCTCAGCGTCGGCATCGGCCTCGCCCTCCCGGCCGAGCGCGCGCAGCACCCAGCGCACCTGCGGTTCGACTAGGGTAAGGGATCGCGTGCGCTCCGGGTAGGTCATAGCGAAGGCGATGGCAACAGCACCGCCCAGCGACCAACCCCCGACGTGGGCGCTGCAGACGCCGATGTTGTCTAGGGCAGCCGCCAGCGCATCTGCCTCGCTACCCATGCTCCAGGGCTCGGGGGCCGGCTCGCCCTGCGCGGCATAGCCGACCACCAGCGGCGAAACGGCGATAACTCGCCAGTTCCGCCCGCGGGGTCGGCGCTCTAAGAGGCGCTCAGCGTGCGCTCTCCACGAGGCATAGCCGCCAAGGATGTCTCCCACTAGTACCACCGGCGTGCCCTCACTCGAGTACTCGCGCAGGAAGCCGGGGGGCGTGTAAGGACACATATCGTTACACCGCACCAGCGAGTGCTCGCTAGTCGCAGGGCTCGTCCGGAACGGGCTAGGCGCCCTTGGGGCCGATGAAGATTTGGTCGCCCTCGACCTTGACGGAGTATGCGATGGCGTCCTCCTCAGCCGGGGGGAGGCGCGCGGCGCCCGACTCGAGGTGGAAGTAGCCCTCGTGCAGCGGGCACTCGACTTCAAGGCTGTCTCCGTGGAGAACGCCTTGGTCAAGCATGCCACCGGCGTGCGTGCACCAGTTATCGATGGCGTAGTAACTGCCCTGCACATGAGCAAGGAGGATCTCTTCGGGCCCGACGGTGACCATCATCATGTCGTTGTCGGCGAGCTCGCCGACCTTGGCCACCGCCGCCCACTCGGTGAGTGCCATGCGTCACTTTCCTTCTCAGGGTCTGTTGTCTGAAATGACGCTGCCATTGTAGAGCCCACCACCCACCCTTGTGAACCGTGGCACTAGCGGGGTTCGCCGCGACGAAGGGCCGGCAGCGCGTCTCGAATCTCGTCGATGTGCACGGCGTAGAAAGTGCCAACCACGCGCTGTCCGCTGGGCGTCGACTCGCGAACAGCACGCGTCATGCCCAGCACCCGTCCGAACACATCGACCACAGGATCACCACTGTCGCCTGGGTTGACCGGCACGTCCATCACGAGGTTGAGGCCGAGGTTTGTGTCGCTGAACTCCATGACCTGCGAGAGCACCCCGACGTTCACGGCGACCGAATCCACCCTCTCGTCGGCTGCTGGCAAGGTGCTTGAATAACTGGGAGCCATAAGCTGGCAGGCGGTGTCGTCGGCCGAAACGGTGCCTATTTCGAGGGGTGTCGCGTCCTCGCGCAGTTGCACGGCAGACGTGTTGAAGGTCAGCAGGGCGATGTCGCGTTGGGCATCGGTAGCGACGGCGGCGGTGAATGCCTTGAGCCGGGGTCGGCCTGGCGAACGGTCGTCGTCGCGTACCCCGTGACGACGTGCTCATTCGCCAGCAGGAACCTGTCCTCGACCAGCCAGCCGGTGCCGGACGCCGTGGAGTTCCCTAGGTAGGAAACGCTGGACAAGATGCGCGGGTAGACGGCGCTGAATTCGACCACCGGCGGCGGCATTGCGGTCGGCACCAGCGTCGGAGTCCGCTGCGAGGTCGCCGTCGGGGCCGGCGTCGCGGTGGGCGGTGGGGTTGGCTGCACCGGTACGGTCGGTGTCGGCACGGCGGCCAGCGCCGCCGCGATACTCACCACCGCTTCGTCATTCGGACCGCAGGCAACCAGCAGGAACGACAGGACGAGGATGCGGAGCGCGGCGATATTCTATCTAAGCACGCGTTGGCAGGAGGCATGCGGACGCGCGACAATAGCCTTTCACCGTGGATGAGTCCATACCAGCACTGGAGCCAGCGACCACCACGCGTCGCGGCCCCCTAGGGCGAATCTTCGAGTCCGCCCAGTATCGGGATTTCCGGCTGCTGTGGATCGCGCAGATGACCAACTCGGCCGCCTTCTGGGTTCAGATGGTGGCGCTGCCTATCCTGGTTCTGAACGTCACCGGCGACTCGGCGATCCAGCTGGGGTTGGTGATGGCCGCCCGGACAGTGCCCGCCTTGGCGCTTGGCCTGTTCGCAGGTGTAGCCGCCGACATGTGGAACCGAAAGGCGATCCTGCTCGTCACCCGCATGGTGGTGACGGCCAACGCCATCTGGTTCGCCGTCATGGTCATGGCGGGCTGGGCCGAGCTCTGGCACATCTACCTGTTCGCCATCACGCGCGGCGCGACGATGGTCTTCGATCAACCGGCCCGCAGAGCGATGATCCCCAGCATGGTGCCCGTGCAAGTGGTGACAAACGCGATGGCCTTGAACAGTGGCAGTGTGCAGCTCATGCGGGTGTTCGCCGCGGCCCTCAGCGGCCTGGTCATCGCGACGGCGGGCGTCGAAAGCGCATTTTTGCTGATCGCGGGACTCTACATCATCGGCATTCCGCTGCTGGTCATGCTGCGTGCCCCTGATCACGCTCGCAAGGGCTACAAGGGGCCAGTGGCCATGCTGTGGGACGTGCGCGAAGGCATCGCGTTCGCCTGGCACGCCCCCGCGATCCGCGGATCGCTGACCGTTGCGGCTGTCTATTTCACTTTCGGGGCTTCATTCGTCCAAGTGTTCATCCCGCTGATGGCCAGGGGGCCGCTGGAGCTGGACGACGAGGGCTTGGGAGCCATGTTCGCTGTGCTTGGCCTCGGCGGAATAACGAGCACGCTGGTGATCGCCTACGTGAACCCGTCGCGGCGCCGGGGTGTGATCCTGCTCGCATCGCTCGGCACCGTCGGCAGTCTCATGGCCCTCTTCTCCGGGGCCTCCTACCTCTCATTTTCTTACGCCGCGTTCGTGGTCGTGTTCCTCGTGGGGATGGCGCAGTCGGCGTTCATTCCGCTGTTCACGGCGCTCCTCGCTGAGGCGGCTCCGGAGCAAATGCGAGGCCGGATCATGGCGTTGCTGGCTTACGATCAAGCGATGGTGACAGTCGGCGCAGCCGCTGCTGGTATCAGCGCAGCGCTCCTCGGCCCGCGTGAGGCGGTCCTCTGGTTCGGCGGCCTGTCGATGGGAGCGGCCATTCTGATCACGATCGTGTCGCCGGCAGTCCGGCGGATTAGCTAGCGCCGCGATGAAATCGAGGGCTGCGCTTCTCCATAAAGGCGCGTACCCCTTCCTTGAAGTCGGCGCTCTCGGTGGCGGTCCGCGGTAGCATCAAGCGGCCTTTGGGGACATTGCCGGGCGCGCCAAATTCCAACAGATCGCGGATAGCCTGCTTATGGGCGCGGTGCGAGTTGGGCGAAAGGGCCAACAGGTCGGCGGCCAGAGTGGTGAGGTAGGCGTCCAGTTCTACATCTGGCACGACCGCGTTCACCAACCCCATATCGCGGGCCTCGGCGCCGGCAATGCTCCGCCCCGTCAGCAACAGGTAGCCAGTATGCCCAGGGCCCACGAGGGCCATCATGCGGCCAACGAAGGTGTGGCCGATGGCAAGGCCCATGCGCGCGGCGGGTATGGCGAAGGCAGACGTCTCAGCCGCGACGCGGATGTCCGCGCTGAGCGCGAGTTCGAAGCCGCCGCCGTAGCAGTAACCGCGCACCGCTGCGACGCTCGGCGTGGACATTGCGGCCAGCGCGTCACAGGCCTGCTCGAACGCACCGCCGTACTCTCGCGCCTTCTGAGGTGTGGAGCGCGTCTCCTCGAACTCCTTGACGTCGGCTCCGGCCGAGAAGGCTCGGTCGCCGGAGCCCGTCACGATGACGAGGCCCACGGTATCGTCTGCATCCAGTTCCTCAAAGAGGCGCGCGAACCAGTGCCACATGGCCAGGGTGATGGCGTTGCGCTGCTCCGGCCGATTGATGACCACGGTGGCCACGGCACCGTCACGGCGAACGACGATCTGGTCGTCCACCAGCGCGGCCTGCTTGGCCCATTTTGCCTGCCACGCGGGCGCGAGGTCTTCGGCGTTGTAGGGAGTGAAGCAGACTTCGCAGACATAGAACACGTTATTGGATTCGAGGTCGCCGCCACAGTTGGGACAAACATTGGGGTCCATGACGACGGACTATACCTCCTTAGGCGCCCGCACTCCTTCCTCGAGCAGCCGACATGCGCATACCCGAGTGCGCGAGCCGTGTGAGTACAATGTGTCACTTGCTCCCTTTCGGCCTGCCCACTCTCAGGAGGTTCTTAATGGCTGCCCAAAACTCGCCCCTCATTCCTGTCATCGCGTGGGGAGACTACGTCTGACCCTGGTGCTACATCGGCCTGGCCAGGCTGAACGCGCTCGCGGAAGAGTACCCCATCGACATAGTGCACAAGTCTTTCCTCTTACATCCAGAGACACCGGAAGAGGGCGCGCCCCGTCAGTTGCGCCCAGGCGAGGAGCCTGGGCTGCTCAGCCCTCACCTCCAAGACATGGCGACCGACGTGGGGTTGACGAAAATGCGCCGGCCTGACCGCCAATCAAGCTCGCTGAAGGCGCTCCAGACAACCAAGTACGCCGCCGAGCACGGTGCCTTCGAGCCGATTCGTGACGCCTTCTACCGGGCCTACTGGGAGGAGAACGAGGATATCGGCCACGTCGACGTCGTACGCCAGGTGGTGAAGGACGCCGGACTTGAATGGGAGCCGGTGCAGCAGGCACTGGAGCAGTCGACCTACATGGACTCGGTCCTCGCCGACCACCAGCTGGCCATGGACCTCGGGCTGCATGGCGTCCCTGCGTTCGTCTTCGGCAACATGTCGTTCACCGGGGCCCAGCCGATGGAGGTCTTCCGGTCGGTCGCCAACAAGGCCGCCGAAGCCCTGCAAGCCGATCCCTTGGTCTACAACCGGCAGCACGAGCTCCGCTAGCACCGATATAATCGCCGAGCTTTGGATCTTGCCACGCTTGAGCCAGGACGAACGCTTGCCGTCGAACCGATACGGTTCAACGCCGGGGATATCGCCGCGTACCGCGAGGCCGTCGGGGCCCCGGCCGACGCCTCCGGACACGCCCCGCCGATGGCGATCGCCGCATGGGCGATGCGCTCGGCCATGCGCGCAGTCGAGCTGCCGGCCGGCGCGGTGCACGTTTCGCAGGAGCTGGAGTTCTTCCGCGCCCTGCCGGACGAGGCCGACCTCGGGTGCACGACCGTTGTAGCGCGGAACGGGGTGCGCAGGGGCGTGCGGTTCCTGGTCATCGAGTTCACCGTCGGCGACGACGGCGGCACTGCCCTGCGGGGCAGTGCGACCATCAGCATCACCAGCGCCGAGGAGACGGGCGCATGAGCGCACCCAGCACGCTCGCCGGCAAACCACAGAGAGTCACGCAGGAGCAATTGCGCCGCTACGCCGACTCCAGCGGCGACCACAACCCCCTACACCTAGACGAGGCGTTCGCGGCCACGTCAATGTTCGGCCGCACCATCGCCCACGGCATGCTGGTGCTGGCTTTCGTGTCGGAAATGATGTCCGGTTCATTCGGCGAGCGCTGGGCCGGAGGCGGATCGCTCAAGGTGCGATTCCGCGCGCCGGTCTTCCCCGGCGACCACGTGGAGGCCTCAGGGGCGTTGACCGCCGAGGTGGACGGCGTGGCCTCGTACTCAATCGCAGTCAGGAATGGTGAGGGCACGGAGGTTATCTCAGGTGAGGCCTCGGTGCGGACGGAGGCGTCGTGAGCAAAAGACCAATCACTGTCGCACTGGATGCCATGGGTGGCGACTCGGCCCCAGCCGAGCCTGTAGGTGGCGCGGTGCTGGCCGCACGTGGGGGCATTCGCGTGCTGGTCGTCGGTGACGAGGCCGGCGTGCGAGATGCACTGGCCCAGTATGACACAGCCGGCCTGCCCATTGAGGTCGTTCCCTCTCGCGGCGTAGTAAGCGAAGGGGAGAACCCCGTGCGTGCGCTGCGCTCGAACCCTGACGCGTCCATCGCCATCGCCGCTGGGCTGGTACAGCAAGGCCTCGCCGACGCGTCGGTGAGCATGGGATCGACGGGTGCCACGATGGCGGCCTCAGTCTTGACCCTTGGCGTCTTCGACGGCCTCGACCGCCCCGCGCTGGGCGGGCCGTTCATCGCGCTAGCGCCCCGGATGTCGGTGATCGACCTGGGCTCGCAGATCGACTGCCGCCCCAGCCAGCTGCTGAGTTTCGCGGCGCTGGGTGTCGCGTTTTCGCGCACGTTCCTGGCGATCGACGACCCGCGCATCGCGCTGCTCTCCGTGGGCTCAGAGGCGGGGAAGGGCAACAAGTTGGTCCAGGAGACATATCCGCTTCTCGAGCGCAGTGGCCTGCATTTCATCGGCAACATCGAGGGCCATGAGCTCCTCGCCGACAAAGCAGAGGTCGTGGTCTGTGACGGCTTCGTCGGCAACGTGCTGCTGAAATACACCGAGGGCCTGGCGGCCGCAGTGGCCCACCACCTCGCCTTGACCCTCGGAGCCGACTCACCGGCGGTGGCGGCGATCCGCGGTCTTGCCGGAAACGCCGAGCACGCGGGCGGTCCGCTCCTCGGGGTCAACGGCGTCGTGGTCATCGGGCACGGGCGCTCTCCGGCCACCCATGTCGCGAACGCCATCACCCGAGCGAGGGACATGATCCAGCGCGACGTGGTCAACGCCATGCGCAACGAGCTGGCCTCGGTACTCGCCCGCGCTGAGGGGGTGCGTGATGCCTAGCCTTCAGGGACGCCGGGCCTTGGTAACCGGCGCCAGCCAGGGCATCGGCCGCGCCGTTGCCCTGCGGTTAGCCCAGGAGGGCGCGGCCGTCGCCATTAACTATCACACCAGCCGTGCCGGCGCCGAGGACCTCGTAGCGGCCATCACCTCGGCTGGTGGGACCGCCGTCGCGCTGGCCGCCGACGTCTCGGACGGCGAACAGGCCGAGGCGCTAGTCCAAGGCACCGTCAAGGCGCTGGGCGGCCTTGACATCCTAGTCAACAACGCCGGCATCACGCGTGACGGCCTGCTGATGCGCATGAGCGAGGAGGACTGGGACATGGTCCTCGACACGAACCTCAAGGGCGCGTTCCTGTGCACCAAAGCCGCGGTGCGCCACATGGTCCGCCAGCGCTGGGGGCGCATCGTCAATATGTCGTCGGTGGTCGGCGTCACCGGCAACGCCGGACAGGCCAACTACGCCGCCGCCAAGGCAGGGCTCATCGGGCTTACGAAGACGGTGGCCCGCGAGGTCGGCTCCCGCGGGATCACCGTAAACGCGCTGGCCCCCGGGTTCATCACCACACAAATGGTGGAGGGGCTATCGGACGAAGTGCGCGCGCGAGTGGTCGAGCGGATCACTCTCGGACGGCTAGGCTCGCCCGAGGACGTCGCAGGCACGGTCGCCTTCCTTGCGGGAGAGGACGCTGGCTACATCACGGGACAAGTCATCGGCGTGGACGGCGGCCTGGCCATCTAATCTCGCCACCGAAGAGGAACATTGACCCCATGACCCTACCTCCCCAAGAACACCTCGGTCCCGGCAAGCGAATCATGGTCGTGGTCGCCCACCCGGACGACGCCGAGTTCATGTGCGCTGGGACCATCGCCAAGTGGACCCGGGAGGGCAAGGAAGCCATCTACGTGGTGGCCACCAACGGGAACAAGGGTACATCGGACCGCGACGTCGACCTCAATGCGCTCGCCAGGACCCGTGAGGCGGAGCAACAGGCTGCCGGTCGAATCCTCGGCGTCTCGCACTTCGAGTTCCTCGAGCACGAGGACGGTATGCTCCAGAACACGCTGGAGCTGCGGATGCAAGTGGTGCGGCTCATCCGGAAGCACCGACCGACCGCCGTTATCACGGAGAATCCAACCGCCCGCTGGGTAGGCAATTACATCAACCATCCGGACCATCGGGCCATTGGTGAGGCGACGGTGGACGCCGTCTTTCCGTCCGCCCGTGACTTCCACATGTGGCCCGACCTATACCATGACCACGGCCTTGAGCCCCACATCGTCGATCACCTCTATTTAGGCATGCGCGGCGATGAGGCCAACGTGTTCGTGGACATCGCCGAGACCATCGACTTGAAGGTGAGGGCGCTGCGCGCGCACGTGAGCCAGGTGCGAAACCCGACGCCCGAGTTCGACGCGTTCGTCAGGACCATGGCGGGCCGCTCCGCCGAGCAATCAGGGCTGGAGTTCGCGGAGTCGTATCGCTACTTCTACCTTGGCCTGAACGCCGCACCGCCGTCCCAGACGCCGGTGCGTACGCAGTAGCCGAGGGATCTACCCGGCCTCATCCGTGCGCAAGCCGGTAAGCGCATTCGGGCGAAGCCTAGAGAGAGTATCTCTCTCTCGCCGCCCGGTGGGCTGGATCGTCCAGCCTGAAGAGGTCGGGATTCCGGCCTCTGCTCACGGCAAGCCAGTAAGCTAGGAGCTGGAGGGGGCCGAGGTAGGCGACCAGGGCGAAGGGCTCAGGCACGGCGGGCAGCGGAATGGGTGTGCGCGCGGAGGCGAGGGCCTCGCGGTCGGCCTCCTCGGCGAGGACGACGGTGTGGGCTCCGGTGGCGCGCGCGGCCGAGACGATACTCAGCGCCTGCGCGCGGGCGGAGCCCTGGGGGACCAAAACGACGACCATGTCCGCCGGCTCTAGCACGACAAAAGGGCCATGAAGAAACTGCTCGGCCTCGTACCCGGCCGACGGCAGGTAGCTCGCCTCAACCACCTTGAGTGCGGCCTCATACGCGGTGGCGACCTCAGCGCCAGCGCCAGCGAAAAGGACCTGGCGAACCCCAAGAGCCTCTTCCGCCAGCCGCCGCACCGACAGTTCGGATGCAATTGCCCATTCAGTGAGGACGTGTAGCTGGTCCAGCGCAGGGCGCAGCGGCTCGGCCTCGTCGCCGCCCACTTCCACGGCGAGCATCGCCAGAGCCGTCAGCGCGGTCGCATGGCTGACGGTGAAGGCGGCGGAGCGCTCCTGGGGTGCCGTGCGGACGACGAAGTCGGCCTCCTCTTTGCCTAGGACTGAGCCGAGTCCAGTGATCACGGCTGTCACCGCGCCGGCCTGGCGGGCGACGGCAAGCGCCTGGGCCGAGTAGCGCTTGGTACCTCTGTGGCTCATGATCACCACGAGGTCGTCGGCCGTCAGCGGCGGGGGCGTGGTACAGAACTCGTGCGCGTTCCATGCCCGGGCGTCGGGCCGGTGGCCAACCGCCCGAAGGAGCGAGGCGCCCCCCAGCGCCGCGTGCCACGAGGTGCCGATACCCACGACGTGGACTCGCGCAGCAGCCGAGACCGCACTGGCTAGCAGCTGGACGGCTCCGGCCTCCAGCAAGAGAACGCGCTCGATAGCGTCGGGCTGCGACAGGATGGCGTCGTACATGTGGTACGGATGATTTTCTCGCGGCTCAGCTTGGATAGACATGGCACCTTTATGCTATCAGCGCAGATCAGGGTCGGCAGGAACTGGCGACGAAGCGCTTTGACGAGTCGCGAGAGCGCCTTTATGCTAGCCCGGATGGTCAATCAGAGCGCCGGCCACCAGGTCTCTTGGCTTCCCAACGAGCGGTTCGAGGTCTCGCTGGACGCGCGCAAGGGTGCGCTGACGAGCCCTGGTGGCGGCCCCGGCACGTTAACGATAACCAATCAACGGGCCATCCTCGTCAGGACGAGCATGAGCCGCCGACGGACCATGCTCGTCCCGCTCGCTGGACTTTCGGGTATTGAGGTCGTAGACGTCTCACGGCCGCAGGAACGACTCACTCAAGGGCTCATCGTTTTCGGGGTTGGCTTCATCCTGGCCTGGATCAGCTGGATGGTATTCGCCACCGCGCTCATCTCATTCCTGGTGGGCGGGATTCCGGTCCTTGTTGGCGTCTACGCGCTGGCCGGCTACGCGTTCCCGGAAGGTGAAAGTGAACTGGTTCTCCACTCGGTGGGATTCTCGGTGCACCAGCCACTGCTGTCGACGGACGCGCGGCGCGACGCCCATTTGGTGGCGCAGCGCATCTCAGAATTGACGGCGAGAGAGCCCGCGCCCACGCCGGAACCATCCGTGCCGCAGATCAGCGACGGCCTAGCGACTGGCGAGCCCGCGCCCGCGCCGCCGCAGGACGGGTGAAACTACCGGGCATCCACTCCCTAGCGGAGTGCCTCTTCCGGGGCGCCCCAGTCAATGCGGCGCGCTTGCAGGGTCAGAATCCGCTTCGAGGCATCGGTGACTCGGGCCCAGTCGGCGATGCGGACGCCGCCAACCCACGCGATTCCCCAAGGGCACTCCACGATTACCAGTGAATCGCGGCGGGTGCGCGGGATGCGAGCGCCCACCAAGAGGTCCTGCAGCCGCACCTCGCGGTCAAGGCCGAGAGGGACCATCCGGTCGCCCGGCCGGCGGCGTCGCAAAACGAGCGGATAAACGAGGGTGTCCGCATCGAGGACTGCGATGAAAGGATCGTCCTGGTCTGCCGGCAGTCCACTCGCACGCTCCAGGCGAGACTCGATGATCCAGGGGCCGAGCCGGCTGGCACCGGGGACTGCGAGCGGGACGACGACGGCGGGGAGCGGCCGGCGCTTGCTGGTGGTCTCCGCGTCCTCCAGCGAGCAGTAACGCTGCTCGACGATGAATCGCGCACCCCTCGGTAGCGATAGCTCTCCACCTTCATCCCCGGCAACGAGGCGCCGCATCGCCTGAACGTGCCGCGCAGACAGAGCAGCGCTGTCGCCTTGGAGGTACGCCCAGGCCGACTGGAACGCCCAAGCCGAAAGCGCTTCGGGCAGGTCCCGGAGTGGACTGCGAGACCATGCAACGCGACCGGGGGTACGCTGCTCGACGCCACGAACGGCCGACTTCGACGCTGCCGCTAGCGCCTCCTGAGCCTCAGCGGCAGCATCCGCGAACCTCGCCAGCGCAGCCTGCGCATCGGGGTTCAGCTGCGCGAGCTCAGGGATGATGCGGTGCCGCACTCGGTTCCTAGCGAAGTCGAGTGAACGGTTGCTTGGGTCGTCGGCTGGGGCTACCCCTGCCTCCGAA
>CAUYXS010000005.1:0-20721 GCA_963577205.1 Dehalococcoidia bacterium
GAGGGCCTGCCAGGACGCCTCGATGATGTTGCCCGACGCTCCCACGGTGCCCCAGGTATGCTCGCCGTCCGCCGACTCGATGAGCACGCGAACGACGGCGCCTGTGCCGCCTGGCCCCTGGTCCACCACGCGCACCTTGAAGTCGGTTAGAGAGACGCTTGCCAACTGGGGATACACCTGCTCCAGCGCGCGACGCAGCGCCAAGTCCAGTGCGTTCACCGGGCCGTTGCCCTCCGCTACCGTGTGCGCCAGGTGGCCGCCTACGCGGACCTTCACCATCGCCTCCGACAGCGACTCCTCGTCTCCGCTGCCGAGGTTGTTGGGCCGGCGGCGCTTTTCCATGATGATCATCAGGTCAACCAGCTCGAAGGGCGGCGTGTAGTCAGGCAGCGTCCGCTGGACGAGTAGCCGGAACGACGCCTCCGCGCCTTCGTACTGGAACCCCTCGGCCTCCCGTTGCTTGACCATCTCCAGCAGCGCCGAGAGTTGCTTCTGGGGCACCTGGGCCCCGAGCCCTTCCTCTTGGAGTTTGACGGCGATGTTGCCGCGGCCCGACAGCTCGGAGAGCACGATGTGCTTCGTGTTGCCGACGGCTCCAGGGTCGATGTGCTGGTATGAGCTTTCGTCCTTAGCCATGGCGGCAGCGTGCAGACCACCCTTGTGGCTGAACGCGCTCTCGCCCACGTAGGCTTGGTAGTGGCTGCGCGGCATGTTGGCCACCTCGCTGACGAAGCGATGCGTCTCAGTGAGGTGCGCCAACTGCTCGTCGGTGACGACGTCAATGCCGAGCTTGAGCTTGAGGTTGCCAATGACGGACAGGAGGTTCGTGTTGCCGCAACGCTCGCCGTAGCCGTTGATGGTTCCCTGCACCTGCGTCGCGCCGGCCTGAACAGCGGCGATGCTGTTTGCCACGGCGACATCGGCGTCGTTGTGGCAGTGGATGGCGATACGGGTGTCTAGTTCCGACACGATGCGGTGCGTGGCGTTGAACACGTCCACCGGTAGCGAACCGCCATTGGTGTCGCAGAGGACCACGTATTCTGCGCCCGCCTCGTCGGCGGCACGGACGCAGGCGATGGCGTAGTCCGGATTGTCGGCGAAGCCGTCGAAGAAGTGCTCCGCGTCGAAGATGACACGCCGGCCCTGGCTTCTGAGGTATTCGATGGACTCGCGGATCATGGCCAGGTTCTCTTCGAGCGAGGTTTCGAGGACCGTGCTGACCTGCGATTCGGAGGCCTTGCCGACAATGGTGATGACAGGCGCTTCAGAGGCGAGTAGCGCGGCAAGCTGTACGTCGCCTTCGACGGTGCCCTTGGCGCGGCGAGTGGAGCCGAAGGCCACCAGTGTCGAGTTTCGCAGCGTAAGGCCCTTTGCGCGTAGGAAGAATGCGTCGTCCTTGGGATTGGCGCCAGGCCAGCCACCCTCAATGAAGTGAACGCCAAGGTGGTCGAGCCGCTCGGCGATGCGCAACTTGTCCTCGACGGACAGGCTTATGCCCTCCATCTGCGCGCCGTCGCGGAGCGTCGTGTCGTACAGCGTGACCTCTGCGTTTTGCCTGTTCATCGCTCCCCTCTCTGCCACCTGCACCGCGATTGCCGTTGACCGTTTCTAAACCGAAGCCCGTGCCTGGCGCGCCGCTACAACGGCTGACACGGTCTGATCGCTCAGTCGGCTGTTCAGCCTGGAGGCACTCCTTATCGCCGCCTCCTTTCTGCTTATCGCCTGTTCGAGAGCACAGAGCGAACCTGGACCGGCGGGCCTCCCAGTTAAAAGGGCTGGGCTCCAGGTAAGGACGAGCCGCTAGTTGAGGAAGAAGTCCGAGAACATCTTGGCTGCCAACTCCGGCTGGTCGGTCTGCACTTGGTGGCCGGCGTCGTCCGCATATTCGAACTTAATGTGCGGCAGCATCTTTTCCAGCTCGTAGCCCAGTTCGACGGGCGCGAAGCTGTCCTCTTTGCCCCAGACCATCATCGCGGGGATGGAGAGCTTCTCCAGCTTCCCCTTAAGCATGAAGCGCTCGCGCCAAAAGGAGTTCTCCATGATGCGCTGCCGTCCTTGGCTGAATGCCAGCGTCATCTCGGGCACGCCCGGTCGGTTGTAGGCGGCCGTCCGGCTAGCCACCAGCTCGTCGGTGACGGTGGTAGGGTCGTGGACGATGCCTTCGAGGAAAGCGCGGAGCTTAGGCGCAGTGCCATCGAACTCGCGTAGGGCCTTGCGCGCAGGGTTCTCGGGCGAAGGCAACCCCATGGCCTGCGCGATGGTCCCGCTGCCGATCAAGGCCAGCTTGGCCACGCGGCCGGGGAAGTCCAGCGCGTAACGGGCGGCGACGTAGCCCCCCTGCGAATTGCCGATCATGTAGACGTTGTCCAAGCACAGCGCGTCCATCCAGTCGCGCACGTGGTTCACCAGGCTGTGGTGGGCCAAGTTGGGGTAAGCGATGGTCGGCGCCTCCGTCAGGCCGTAGGAGATCTGGTCGGGCGCGTAGATGCGGAACCGATCGCTCATCAGCGGGATGATCCGCCGGAAGCCAGCCGCGCCCGAAGCGCCTGGCCCGCCACCATGGAGCATGACCACGGTCGGGCCGCTGTCGCCTGCCTCCGCGTAGTGCGTCTTGATGTCGCGGGCCATCACCCAGTTCTCTCGCCACGGCAACTTGGCCATCGTCGTTTCCTCCCTTTGGGTCGCATTGTAAGGCTATGGCGACCCTGGCCGGCCGTCAATCGGCGAGCGTGGCCTTGGCGCGACGGTAGCCTAGAAGTAGCCTGCCATCAAGCGCGCGACCCACTCGGGCTCTCGTGGCGTCACCACCCGATCGAACGCAGCGAAGTACGGTTTCACGTCCAGCACCGGAGTCCCGTCGATGGCGTCCAGCCCACAGACCACGAGCGCGTTGTCCTCGGCTGCCGCCAGCTCGACGGCCGTCACGCCGATGGGGTTGGGGCGGTAGCGGGCACGCTGGGCTAGGATGCCAAGTTCCGGCATGTCGTCGCGGCCCTGCGGACGGCGGGTGAGCCGCGCTGGGTCGAATAGGGCAGTGTGCAAATGGAACACGACTAGCACGTGGCTGAAGGCGTCGATACCCTGGAGCGCACCCGCCCAGCGCGGATCCAGTTCGATGCGTGCCGTCACGCCAGCCCACTCGTCGCGCTCGGTCTGCGTCACCGGCGAGCGGACGACGCCGATTGGTTCCATCTCCATACGCACCTCCCTTAGTGGTCGGGAGGGTAAGGAGTGGGGCGCCGGCGGTCAAACTTGGGGCCGTGGTCGACACCGGCTAGTGGTAGTTGCTGTGGCGCCAGCCCTGACCCTGGCAGAACCGAAGGCACGACGGCTTGACGGGTCGCAGGGTGTCGCCTCTACAAAGCGGCGTCCCGTCACTCGGGGAGGCCGCTTTCCGGCGATACCGAGAGAGCGGCGTCGCTGATGACGCTGAGGCAATCCGCGGTTGGAGGCGGCGCCCGTGAGCCTCGGCCTGCACAACAGTTCGCTCATTCCAGCTACCGATGGCGCGGAGCGGATCTTCCCTGAGGTCCGAGATCATGCCCAGTGGCCCGAGAAGCACGGGTTCGACTACATGTCCTTCATGGACCACTTGTGGCAGATCCCGCCGGTCGGGCCGGCTGACGAGCCGTTCCTTGAGGCGTGGGTGACACTGGGGGCCGTCGCCGCCAGCACCGAGCGTATCCAAGCTCACGACGATGGTCTCCAGCATCGGCTACCGGAACCCGACGCTTACGGCTTCGAGTTTCCCCGCACCGGCGTTCGGCTCGGACAGCTCCGTGATGGCGTGAAGCTCATCAAAGCTATGTGGTTCGATGAGCGGACCAGCACTGAGCGGAGCGCGGGTCGCTAGAACTGGATGGGCGCCGTGAGCGGGTAGCCTTGCAGACGCGCCCGGCCGCCCAGCGCCGTCAGCTCGATGAGCACGGCGATGCCGGCGATGCTGGCGCCGGCCTGGCGTACGAGGTTGATGGCCGCGGCCATTGTCCCTCCGGTGGCCAGCACGTCGTCCACCAGCAGCACGCGGTGGTGGCTCAATAGGCTGTCGCGGTGCATTTCGATGGTCGCTTCGCCGTACTCCAGCGCATAGTCGGCGCGATAGGTCTCGGAGGGGAGCTTGCCAGCCTTGCGCACTGGGACGAAGCCGACGCCCAGTGCCAGCGCTAGCGGAGCGCCCAGCAGGTAGCCGCGCGCCTCGATGGCGACGACCTGGTCGATGGCTTGGCCCTCGAACGCCGCTGCCAGATCGTCGATGGCCCGGCGGTAGGACAGCGCATCGTTCAGCAGTGGCGTGATGTCTCTGAACAGGATGCCGGGCTGGGGGAAGTCTGGCACGTCGCGAATTATGCCGGCGTAGTCGGGGTTGGGCACGAGGCTGCGCTCCGCAGGAATGTTCGCTCAGCATAGCAAGAGGCCCCGCCATGTGGCGGGGCCTCTTGCTATCGTCTGGTCGTTGTTGGCGCTAGCCCTTAATGAAGTCGATGAGCACTTGGTCATGCTCTTCGGGCTTCTCCCACTGCGGCCAGTGGGCGGCGTCCAGCATGTTGTAGAACTTGGCGCCGGGAATCTTGCTGGCGGCGTACTCGCCGAAGTCAGGCCCCTGGCCAGGGTTCTTCTCAGTCCAGAAAATCAAAGATTCTGGCTTGAAGCCCTGGAGGTCTTCTTCCTCGTACTTCGGGGCCCGGGACCAGTCCTTCGGGCTGTCATCCGCTACGCGGTACACTCGTTTGATGGATTCATAGACCTCAGGGAAAGAGTAGAGCCGCAGGCGGAGATCGACCATCTCGTCGGTCATCCGGGAAGGGTCGGCGACCAACCACTCCATCCGGGCGCGCACTGTCTCGAAGTTAGGTGTCATGATGGAGGCGCGAGAGAGCTCGGCTAGCGTGTTGCCGCCGCCAGGGTTCTGATGGAAGTCGGTCTTCTTCCAGTTCACGCCGCCGACACCGGTGTTCATGATGAGTTTGCCGGCCTTCTGGGGGAACTGCATCCCAAACTCAAAGGTGATGGCTCCGCCCATGGACTCGCCCTCGACGTGCGCGTAGGAATAGCCTAGCGCGTCGATCAGGTCGGCGAGCGCCTCGGCCTGCAACTCGGTGCGATTCTCGTCAACGTAGGGCTGCTTGGACGAGAATCCGTGGTACAGCGCGTCGATGGCGTAGACGTGGAAGCCGTTATTCGCCAGGTTGTGCAGGTTCCGCGCATAGGTCTCCGCGTGCCCACCGACGCCGTGGATCAGGATGAGCGGCTCGCCTGAGTCGCCGCACTCGATGACTCGGTGCTGGTACTTGGCGCCCTGTACCATCCGGGTCTGGGTGCCGAGCAGTTCGACGCCTATCGTCGGCCATTTGTCCAGAGGCCGTGCCACGACCTCCTTCGACAGCTTCAAGGTGCTGGGTACCGTGGCCATTGACCACCTCCGCCTTTCATGAGTATCGCTCTTATATCACATTAGCAAAGAGTGGTTGCTATCTCACCTAAATCTGCCCCAAGCTGTGCGCCTAAGCCGTGTGCCTGACCAGTTGGGTAGATGACGAACCGCACCTACGCCCGTACCTACGTGGGGCCGCTTGACGGGGCTATCGGCGCGCTCCAGCGCCGGATCGTCGTCTGTCGTGCCTGCCCTCGCCTAGTCGAGCACCGGGAGCGAATCGCCCGTGAGAAGCGCGCCGCCTATCGCGAATGGGAATACTGGGGCGCTCCCGTGCCCAGCCATGGCGACCCCGAAGGCTCGGTGCTCTTTGTCGGCCTGGCCCCGGCCTCCCATGGGGCGAACCGCACCGGCCGCATGTTCACCGGCGACGCTACTGCCGACTTTCTGACGATGGCGATGCATCGCGCCGGCTTCGCGTCTCAGCCCACTTCGCAGCACCTGACAGACGGTCTGCACTTGATCGACGCTTACGAGACGGCGGTCGTGCGCTGCGTTCCACCTCAGGACAAGTCGACTGCGCAGGAGCAGCGCACCTGCCGCGCCTACCTCGTCGAGGAGTTGGGCTTGCTGCCCAACGTCCGCGCTGTGCTGGTCTTTGGCCGTGTGGCCTTCGATAGCTACCTGCGCGCAGCGAGCGAGCGAGCGGGGGTCCGGCTCCGAGCTGCCTTTGGCCACGGCGTGCGATACGACTTGGGCGAGGGCTTGCCGACGCTCTTC
Source organism: Dehalococcoidia bacterium (assembly GCA_963577205.1). GTDB lineage: Bacteria > Chloroflexota > Dehalococcoidia > Lucifugimonadales > Australimonadaceae > CAUYXS01. Next base: position 6,152 of record CAUYXS010000005.1, read on the forward strand.
GCGTCCTACCACCCCAGCCCGCGCAACACGAATACGGGGCGGCTCACGGCCGCGGCGCTGGATGCCGTGCTGGCGGACGTATGGCGCTTCGTGGCCGCGAGTGAGCCAGATGCTTCCGGCCTCGCTCGCTAGGGCAACCCAGCCTCCGCCGCGTGCAAGGGTGCGCTCCTTGCGGGCGCCCTCTCAACCTCCTGAAAACGGAACGTGGCATTGGCCAGCGGGTCGCGTTGGCCACACCGTGGTGCTGTGCTATACTTGTTCGCTAGTGGCTGCGAGGCGCGCACGTGGCAACGGTGTACTGCGCGCGGTTTTAACGAGTAGAGGGAAAGGCGCACCGAATGGTACAAGAGGCGATTGTTGCCCCTGCGACGAAGGCTGTAGTTGAACCACCCCCGCCTCTCAGCATGAAGGCGCTTCTGGAGGCTGGTGTTCACTTCGGCCACCAGACCCATCGCTGGAACCCGAAGATGCGTCAGTACATCTTCGCTCAACGCAACGGCATCCACATCGTCGACCTCCAGCAGACCATGGGGCTCTTGGAGCGGGCGCGAGCCTTCACCAAGGAGATCACCGCGACTGGCAAGAAGTTGCTCATGGTTGGGACCAAGAAGCAGGCCCAGGACGCCATCCGCGAGGAAGCCGTGCGGACCGACCAGTACTACATCAATCATCGCTGGCTCGGCGGAACCATCACCAACTTCGCGACTATCCAGTCCCGCATTGACTACTTGGTGCGGTTAGAGGAGCGGCGCGATCGGGGTGAGCTCGCGCTTTTGCCTAAGAAGGAAGCCCTGCGCCTGGAGAACCGGATCGAGAAGATGGACCGGTATTTTGGCGGCTTCAAAGAGATGACCCAGCTTCCTGGCGCGCTCTTTATAGTCGATATCGGTCGCGAGAAGATCGCCGTCGCCGAAGCGCAGCGTGCCGGGGTTCCGATCATCGCACTGGTCGATACCGACTGCGACCCAAGGCTGATAGATGCGCCTATTCCGGGGAACGACGATGCCATTCGTTCGATCCGCCTCGTGGCTGGGCACATCGCCACCGCCGCGCAGGAAGGCCATAACGAATGGTTGGCCAGCCGCGGCGGCTACAGCGCAGGGCAGGACGACCGTGAACCCGAGCCTGTCTTCGCCGCGCCCGAATAACGGCGGCCCCGAGGTAATAGCGTGCAGGTCAGTACCGAAGACATAAAAACCCTCCGAGGGCGCACGGGCGCCGGCATCATGGATGCCAAGCGCGCGCTGGAGAACGCTGGCGGCAGCATTGAGCAAGCCGAGGTTGCGCTTCGCGAGAAGGGCCTCTCCAAGGCGGACTCCAAGTCAAGCCGAGCCACCGCCGAGGGCGTGATCGAGGCTTATGTCCATGCCGGAAACCGCATTGGCGCCATAGTCGAGCTCAATTGTGAGACAGACTTCGTGGCCCGTACCGGTGAATTCAAAGACCTCGCCCACAATCTCGCCATGCAGGTAGCCGCGATGTCGCCGTCCTACGTGGACGAGAGTGACATTCCGCAAGGCGAAGAGGCTAAGCCTGAGGAAGCCTGCCTGCTCCGCCAGGCGTTCATCCGAGACCCGTCGAAGACGGTTAACGATCTAGTCATGGACGTCCGCGCCCGAGTCGGCGAGAACATCAGGGTCTCTCGTTTTGTTCGGTTCAGCCTCGGCGAATAATCTGCGCAAAGGGGTGAGCTAATGGCTTCCCAAGCAGTGAGCCGAGCGGTGCTCAAACTCAGTGGCGAGTCCCTCCGCGGAGAGGGGGCCTACGGCCTCGATTGGTCCGTACTCCACTACCTTGCCGGTGAAGTGAAGTCAGCCATGGCGCTTGGCGTCCAGATCGCCGTCGTCGTGGGCGGCGGCAACATCTGGCGAGGTGCCGAGGCCGAACAGAAAGGCATGGACCGCGCCACGGCCGACTACGCAGGCATGTTGGCGACTGTTATCAATGCCATGGCCCTGCAGGATGCGCTTGAGCGAGTTGGCGTTGACACCCGGACCCAATCTGCCATCGAGATTCGTGCCGTGGCCGAGCCCTACATCCTGCGCCGAGCCATTCGGCACCTGGCGAAAGGGCGCGTGGTTATCTTCGCGGCCGGCACCGGCAACCCCTACATGACCACCGACACCACGGCCGCGCTTCGCGCTATCGAGATTGGCGCTCAACTACTGTTGATGGCCAAGAACAAAGTAGACGGCGTGTACGACGCAGACCCACTCAAGAACCCCAATGCCACCAGGTTCGACCGCGTCGACTACATCGAGTTGCTCAATCGGCGCCTAGACGTGATGGATAGCACCGCGTTGTCCCTCTGCATGGAGAACAATCTGCCCATTCGCGTCTTTGACGTCTTCAAGCAAGGTAGCATTGAGGAGATACTGCGCGGTGCGCAGGTTGGCACCCTCGTCGCTGCGCAGCCTCTCACCGTATAAAAACGCAGCAATTTGGAGTCCAGGCCATGGCTGAGCAGGGTCCCGTTGACGAAACCTTTACTGACGCAGAGCGGCGTATGCAGCGCTCCGTCGATCACTTCGGCGAGGAGATCGACGCCATTCGTACGGGGCGCGCAAACGCCTCGCTGCTTGACGGTATCAGCATCGACTACTACGGCACACCGACTCCGCTGAACCAACTGGCGACCATCGCCACGCCTGACTCCCGCCTGTTGACCATCCAGCCGTGGGACAAGAACGTCATGGCGGCCATCGAGCGGGAGCTGCAGAAGTCCGATCTGGGGCTGACTCCAGCGAACGATGGCCAGCTCATCCGCCTTCCTATCCCGCCCATGACCCAGGACCGCCGAGAGGGGATGGTCAAGCGCCTCAAGCGCATGCAAGAGGAGACTCACGTTGCCATCCGCAATGTCCGCCGGGACGCCCTCGATCGCCTGCGCAAGGCCGAGCACGCCAAGGGCATCTCGCAGGATGACCTCTACCGGGCCCAGGACCGCCTTCAGAAAACCACGGACACGTACGTCGAACAGGCCGACCGAGCCACCGCCCAGAAAGAGGCGGAGTTGATGGAGGTCTAGCGCATATGGCGCTGGAGGCAAGGACGACCTCGGCTGCCAGCCCAAAGCCGGCCGTGCCGCGCCACGTTGCCATCACCATGGACGGTAACGGCCGCTGGGCGGAGCAGCAAGGTATGCCCCGGTTGGCTGGCCACCGCGCTGGGACCGACAACGTGCGCCGCGTGCTTAAGGCCTTAAGCCGCCACGGCGTGCCTTACGTCACCATCTTCGCCTTTTCCACCGAGAACTGGGGCAGGCCGGAGTCCGAGGTAAGTGGCCTCATCAATATCCTCGAAGATGTGATCTACGGCGAGGCCCGCGCGCTGCATGAGCAGCACATTCGCATCCTCCACCTGGGTACGCGCTCCCGACTGCCCGCCTCCATCGCGAAGGCGATCAGGGACTCCGAGCAGCTAACCAAAGACAACACTGGCCTCACGCTGAGTGTTGGCTTCGACTACGGCGGGCGCACCGAGATTGTGCAGGCAATCCAAAGCCTGCTCGCCGAAGGGGCCGACGCAAATGACATTACCGAACAGACGGTCAGCGAGCGCATGCACCTACCGGAGATCCCTGACCCTGATCTCGTGATCAGGACCGGCGGCGACCAGCGGCTGAGCAACTTCCTCATCTGGCAGTCGGCCTACGCCGAGCTCTACTTCACGTCCACGCTGTGGCCGGACTTCGACGAAGCCGAGGTGGATCGGGCCATCGAAGCCTACCGAAGCCGAGAGCGTCGGTTCGGCACGCTGCCGGGCGTGTGATGGCCCCTCGGGCCACGCGAACGACGCGGCAGGCTCTTCGCCTGCGCCTGGCTACCGCTGCGCTAGCCCTCCCGCTGCTGCTCGTTATCGTCTGGGCCGGCAACCCATGGGTCGGTGCCGCCGCCGCCGCCGCCGCCGTCGTTGCTCTGCATGAGGCCTACACCCTGGCGGCAGGAGCCGGTCGGGCCGTGCTGCGCTGGCCGGGCATGGTCTTGGGGCTCGCTACAGTCTCGGCTGCCCTGCTCGACGGCCTCGCTGTACTCGTTGTCTTCGGCGCGGGTAGCGTCGTTGTGTTCGGCATCGCGCTCTACCGGCGATGCGTCGCCGACGCGGTGCGCGACTCGCTGACGACGGTGGCGGCCTCTGCGTATGTTGCGCTATCGCTGGCCGCGGCGGTGTTGCTGCGCGAGCGAGCGATGGGGTTGGAGTGGCTGCTGCTCGTCTTTCTGTCCGTGTTCGCCACTGACACCGCGGCCTACTTCGTGGGGCGCGTGCTGGGGCGCAGGGCCATGGCCCCGTCTATCAGCCCCGGCAAGACGTGGGAGGGCGCGCTCGGAGGGCTTCTCGGAGGCGCCGCGGCGGCTGTCGCGCTGGTTGCCGTATTCGACCTCACATGGGTGTTCGGGGCTGTGATCGGTTTGGGCCTCGGCGTCAGCGTACTGGCGCAGGGAGGTGATTTGCTGGAGTCCAAGGCCAAGCGACTGGCTTCGGCAAAGGACTCCGGCACGCTGTTTCCTGGCCATGGCGGGCTGCTCGACCGCATGGATAGCCTGCTCCCTGCATTCGTGCTCGTGTACTATGTGGCGTGGATGTGGCCTCAATAGTGAACCCGAGTCGCGTGCGGGCCACGAATGGCGAACAGACCGACCGAGGTGTGGCTACGAAAGGCATAGTCGTCCTCGGTTCCACCGGGTCCATCGGAACACAAACCCTTGATGTCATCCGGGCCCTGCCTGACGCATTTCGTGTGGTCGGACTCTCCGCTGGCAACAACGTCGAGTTGCTCACGAAACAGGTGGCCGAGTTCCGGCCGCGCATGGTTCACAGTAACGGCGCGGGGCCCGAGGCGTTCGCCGCCGTCTGGACCGACGTTGAAACGATGGTGACCGAGCCGGACGTAGACCTAGTGATGGTTGCCACCACCGGCAGGACAGGCCTGGCACCGACGCTTACCGCGCTACGGGCTGGCAAAGCGGTCGCGCTCTCCAACAAGGAAGTCATCGTCATGGCGGGCCAGCTCGTGCGCGAGACGGCCAGGCTGGGCGGTGGAAAAGTGCTTCCCGTGGACAGCGAGCCCTCGGCCATCTGGCAGTGCCTCCAAGGCGAGGAGCAGCCGGTACGGCGCCTCATCGTGACGGCTTCCGGCGGCCCCTTCCGCACGCGCCCGCTGGACGATCTGGCCACCGTTACCCCGGCCGAGGCGCTGGCGCACCCCACGTGGGTCATGGGGCGCAAGATTACTATCGACTCCTCGACGCTAATGAACAAAGGATTCGAGGTCATCGAGTGCCGCTGGCTCTTCGACGTCGCCTTTGACCAGATCGAGGTGGTCGTCCACGCCCAGAGCATTGTTCATTCGATGGTCGAGTTCGCGGACGGCTCGGTGAAGGCGCAGATGGGACCACCCGACATGCGTCTGCCCATCCAGTACGCCCTGGCCTACCCGGAGCGCATGGCCAGCGACGCGATTCCCCGCTACGACCCACTGCGCTACCCTTCGCTCACCTTCGAGGAACTGGACACGGCGCGCTACCCGTGCTTCGCTATGGCGGTGGAGGCAGGGGCCCGCGGGGGCACGTTCCCGGCCGCGCTGAGCGCCGCTGATGAAGAGGCGGTCCACCTCTTCCTCGACGGGCACATCGGCTTTGTAGACATCCACCCGCTGATCCGTGACGTGCTTGCGGACCACCAAGCGGACGACGTCTCGCTGGAGACGGTCCTTGCGGCCGACGAATGGGCGCGCCGCCGGGTCGCCGAAGTCGTGGCCGCTCGCCGATGACCACCATCCTTATCTTTCTTGGGGTCCTCGGGTTCCTAGTCATCGTGCATGAGTTGGGCCACCTCACGGTGGCGAAGCTGCGTGGCGTCCAGGTGCTCGAGTTCGGGCTGGGCTACCCGCCCCGCTTGTTCGGCTTTCGGTACCGCGACACCGACTACACGCTGAACCTCCTGCCGCTGGGCGGCTTCGTGCGGATGCTGGGCGAGGACAAGGCGGAAGACCCCGACGACCCCCGCGCGTTCGTCAACAAAGGGCCGTTCACTCGGCTCGCCATCCTGGCCGCCGGCGCGACTATGAACGCGATCCTTCCCGTCTTCTTGCTCACCATTGCTCTGCTCATCCCCCAGGACATCGTGGTCACCGATGTGGTCGTGACAAAGGTCGCGCCGAATGCCCCCGCGGAGCAAGCGGGCATCCAGCCCGGTGACGTTATCCGCGAGGTCGATGGACGCAAGATCGACAACAGCACGGTGCTCCAGCAGGCCATCCAGGTTCGCCTCGGTGCGGAGTCGACATGGCTGGTGGAGCGCGATACCGCACAGCGGCAGGTGCGCCTGGTGCCGCAGATCGAAACGCCGTGGGGGGCAGGGGCCACGGGCATCCAGATCGCCAACGCTCGCGTGTCGGTTCAGTCAGTGGCGTTTGGCTCGCTGGCGGGCAGTAACGGACTGCGGCCCGGCGACGAGCTGGTGCTCATCGAGCCGATCGACGGAGGGGTCGGACATCAAGTTATCGAAGCGTCGGACGTCGCGGTGGCGCTGGAGGCGTCGCTGCTCGACTCGCGCGGCCAGGGAGTGCAGGTGCTGGTGCTGCGGGACGGCGCATTGGTGACGCTGGCGCTGCCCGACGATCCGCGTGCGTTGAGCGGCGCCACCCTCGTCGAGCGCCCTATCGAGAGCCGCTCCGAGCCGATCTGGCGCGCCTTCCCGCTGGCCTTCCTGCGCATGGGCGACATCCTCATTTCCTTCCGCAACGAACTCTCTCGCATTCTCGCCGGGGCTGGCGATTTCACCATCGCCGGGCCGGTTGGCATCGCCCAGATCACGGGGGAAGTGGCCAACGCGGGGATCAGTCCGCTCATCACATGGACGGCGCTGCTGTCCATCAACCTTGCCATCGTTAACCTGCTCCCTATCCCTGCGCTTGACGGTGGCCGGATAGTGTTCGTGTTGCTAGAATTGGCGCGCGGCGGCCGCCGCCTGGCGCCCGAGAAGGAACAGCTCGTGCATCTCGTCGGGTTCGGGGTGCTGATTGGAGCCATCCTTCTCGTCAGTGTTCAGGACATTCGCCGCATCATCGGTGGAGGTAACCCCCTCGGGGGCTAGCCCGGGGATGCCCCGGATTCGTGAGCGTAGCGAGGACGATATGGCCCGCCGAGTAACCAAGCCAGTCTACGTGGGCGGCGTGAAGGTGGGCGGCGACGCCCCCATAACGGTCCAGTCAATGACCAAGACCGACACGCGGGACATCGCGGCGACCGTTGCTCAGATTCACGAGCTCGAGGCCGCGGGGTGCGAGATCATTCGCCTCGCCGTCCCCGACATGGAGGCGGCGCTCGCTCTCGGAGTTATCAAGAAGCAGATCAGCATTCCACTGATCTCCGACATTCACTTCCATCACCAGCTGGCCCTTGAGGCATTAAACCAAGGAGTCGATTGCCTACGGCTGAACCCCGGCAACATTCGTGACGCCGAAAAGGTTCGTGACATCGCTCGAGAGGCGAAGGTGCGGCAGGTGCCCATACGCATCGGCGTGAACTTCGGCTCGCTGCCTCCGGTCGGCGCCATCGGCAAGACCCGAGGCCAGCACCGCCATGCCGATGGCGTCAACAAGCTCACCAAGGGCGCAGGGGCTTCTGGCGAAGGCGAGGCCGTCTCCGCGGTTGACCATATGGTGGCCACGGCGCTGTGGGAAATAGGAGTCTTGGAGGACCTTGACTTCGACCTCATCAAGATATCCCTCAAGGCCTACGACATCGACACGACGGTCGAGGCCTACCGCAAGCTGTCCACGCTGGTCCCGTACCCTTTCCACCTCGGCATCACCGAGGCAGGAACCGCGCGCAACGGTTCCATCCGCAGCGCCATTGGGCTCGGCATCCTGCTCTACGAGGGCATCGGCGATACCATCCGCGTCTCCCTTTCCGACGAATCCAAGGAGGAGGTCGAGGTCGGCTACGAAATCCTCAAATCACTGGGCCTTCGCAAGAAGGGCGTGCAGATGGTCGCGTGCCCGTCGTGCGGCCGCGCTGACGTTGATATCCGCAAGTTGGCCAACGATGTCGACGAGTTGCTTAAGGGGCGCGAGACGCCGGTGAAGGTGGCTGTGATGGGCTGTGAAGTCAACGGCCCCGGCGAAGCCAAGGACGCCGATGTGGGCATCGCAGCAGGCAACGGCCGTGCCGTCATCTTCCGTAAGGGAGTCAAAGCCCGGGTGGTCGACGAGGCCGATATGCTGGCGGCTCTCCTTGAAGAGGTCGAGGCCGTGAGCGTGGAGCTTGCCGCCGCGCTGCCTGCGGTAGGCTAATAAGGTTTCCGGGTAGCCAGATCACCAGCTTTCAAGTAGGCCCGATTACCAGCAAACTGGTACTAGCCCTCGTCGAGCGCCGCGCGTACGGCGGAAAAGACCTCGGCCAGCGGTACTGACCGCGCCTGGCCGCCGGCCCTGCGGCGTAACTCCACCGCCCCTGCGGCCAGGTTGCGCCGGCTCATCACCAGGCGTACTGGTAGGCCGATGAGGTCGGCGTCGTTGAACTTCACGCCCGGCGACTCCGGGCGGTCGTCGAAGAGCACCTCGAAGCCTGCCGCCATCAGCTGGTCATAGAGTCGTTCCGCTGCCGCGGTGACATCGTCGTCGTCGGTATTGAGCGTCACTAGGTGTACCTGATACGGCGCGATCGGGGTGGGGAAAATGATGCCAGCATCGTCGTGGTTCTGCTCAATGGCCGCGGCCAGCATCCGCGACACGCCGATGCCATAGCAGCCCATGACGATCGGGTGCTGTGTTCCCGTCTCGTCCAGGTAGTCTGCACCTAATGCCTTCGAGTAGAACTCGCCGAGCTTGAATACGTGGCCGACCTCGATGCCGCGAATCGCCACTAGGGGCTCGCCGCACACCGGGCAGCCATGGCCCTCCTGCGCGGTGGCGATCTCAACTACCTCGTCAACCTCGAAGTCGCGCGGGAAATTCGCGCCCACGTAGTGTTTGCCAGCCTCGTTGGCACCGGCCGCGAAGCTGGCGCCCTGCTGGATCGATGTGTCGCCGATGGTACGCACGCCCCCGTTGGCGCTGCGTCTAACGCCGATGGGCGACGTGGAGCCGGGCGTCAGCCCCGCAGTCCGCGACTCCTCGTCGGTGGCCATGCGGAGGTCGGCGGCGTGCAGGTGGTTCTTCAGTTTGACCTCGTTCACCTCAAGGTCACCCCGAATGGTGACGAGCACCGTTTGCCCGTCAGCTTGGTAGAACACTGCCTTGAGCACCTGAGTCTCCGCGATGCCGAGGAGCTCAACCAGCTCGGCGATGGTCTCGGTGCTGGGCGTGTCGATTAGCGCGAGCGGCTGTGGCTCAGTCGTGGGCGCGAGTGGCGGCACGGAGCGGGCGCGCTCGACGTTTGCGGCGTAGTGGCCCTCGCGGCAGCTCAGCACGACGTCCTCGCCGCTCTCCGCGGGCATGATGAACTCGTGGGATTCCTTGCCGCCGATGGCCCCAGAGTCCGCCTCCACCGTCAGCGAGGGGATGCCGCAGCGCTTGAAGACGTTGTTGTACGCGTCCAGCATGCGACTGTAGGAGAGGTCAAGCCCCTCTTCGTCGGCGTCGAAGGAATAGGCGTCCATCATGTCGAACTCGCGCCCGCGCAGCAGCCCCGCACGTGGGCGTTGCTCGTCTCGGAACTTGGTCTGTATCTGGTAGACCTGCCGAGGGAGGTCGCGATAGGAGGCGGTGTTTGCCTTGAGGAGGTTGGTGACAACCTCCTCGTGGGTCGGTGCCAACACCATGCGGCGCTCACGTCGGTCCTGGAGCTGGAACAGGATGGGGCCGACGCTCTTGTCGCGCCCCGTCGCCTGCCATAACTCCAGCGGGTGCAGCGTGGGCATGCGCACCTCCTGGCCGTCCGCGGCGTCCATCTCCTCGCGGATGATGCGCTCGATCTTCTGGAGCGACCGCAGCGCGAGCGGAAGGTAGGCGTACACGCCGGCCGCTACCTGTTGCATCATGCCCGCGCGCAGCATGAGCCGGTGGCTGGCCGTTTCGGCCTCCGCCGGGTCTTCGCGCAGAGTCTTGGAGAGGAGTCGGGAAGCGCGCATCGGCTAGTGCATGGGCGAGAAGGACGCCGGAACCAGGATCTTGTTCTCCTGTTGCAACATCCACTCGCTGCTCGCCGGCTTCGGAGGCCAGTCGCCCTTTGCCACCGACTCCGCGCGGACAGTGGTCCGCTCCTCCATGCTTTTGTAGGGCCAGAGGTGGTAGAGCTTGTTCCCCCCCGTGGCTTCCGTCCAGAGTCCGCCGAGAGGCGAGTACTTCTCGCGGGCCGGCACCGCCTGCTCCCAGCGTTTTATCACTTCAGGAAGAACTCCCGGTATAAACGTGTAGATGCGCAACTCGTAGAAGCCGCCGTACTCCTGAGGGCTCGTCCATTCGCGCATCCAGGGAACCGATGTGAGGAGCGCGGACTCCATGGTCAGGATGACATCGTCACCCTTGGGCGGCCATGCCGGGTCTGGGTTCGTGGCCATGTCCTTGCGGACCGACTCGACATGCGCGAGGTTGTCGTACGGCCAAATGTGCACGACCTGGTTCAGCGGCCCGATCTCGGTGTGCCAGAAGCCGCCCAGGCGCGAGAATTTCTGACGGTGCTCGAGCCCTTCACCGAAGCGGCGCTCGAACTCCGGGACGGACCCCGGACGAAGAGTGTAGGTACGCAGGTCGTAGATCAAGGCTGGCTCCGAAGTGCGGTGAATCGTGCGTCGGGGAGGTTAGCACGGCTAGGCCCGTCTCGGAGACCCCAGTGCTAGGCTCGTTTGCTGGCACGACGTGGCGTGCTTATAATTCAAGGGTCGTCCGTAAGCCGAAAAAAACATGGGGCTGGTGCGCCGAACATGGCAGAAAACACAGGTACGTTTCAGGTCAAATCCGGCCTAGCGCAGATGCTCAAAGGTGGCGTCATCATGGACGTCGTGACTGCCGAGCATGCGCGAATCGCTGAGGACGCGGGCGCCTGTGCTGTTATGGCACTGGAGCGTGTGCCCGCCGACATCAGAAGGGATGGCGGCGTCGCGCGCATGTCCGACCCCGGCCTGATCGATGAGATCATCGCCGCCGTAAGCATCCCGGTCATGGCCAAGTGTCGCATCGGGCACACTGTCGAGGCGCAGGTGCTTCAGGCAATCGGTGTCGACTTCATTGATGAGTCAGAGGTGCTGACGCCGGCCGATGAGCAGTACCATGTGTGGAAGCATGACTTCAAGGTCCCCTTCGTCTGCGGTTGCAGAGACCTCGGTGAGGCGCTCCGCCGGATCGGTGAGGGCGCTGCGATGATCCGGACCAAGGGAGAAGCGGGCACCGGCGACGTCGTCGAGGCCGTGCGCCACATGCGCACCTTGCAGGACCAGATTCGCGCCGTGGCCAATATGCCGGACGCCGAACTCACCAGTTACGCGAAGGAGATAGGCGCGTCGCTGGAGATCATTCTCGAGGTGAAGCACCTCGGCCGCCTCCCGGTGGTCAACTTCGCCGCCGGCGGCGTCGCCACCCCGGCCGACGCTGCACTGATGGTGCAGCTGGGCGCGGACGGTGTCTTCGTCGGCTCCGGTATCTTCAAGTCAGGCGACCCTTCTGCCCGAGGCAAGGCGGTGGTCAAGGCCGTCACGCACTACAACGACCCCGACATCATCGCTGAGGCATCCCGCGGTCTGGGCGAAGCAATGGTCGGCATTAGCGCGCGCTCCATCGACCCGCAGGAGCTGCTTGCCTCGCGAGGTTGGTAGGTGACCCGAGCGCCGACAATCGGCGTCCTTGCACTTCAGGGCGACTTTGCCGAACACGTAGCCGCGTTTCGCTCCCAGGGAGTCGACGCCGTCGAAGTGCGTACGCCAGCGCAGTTGGCCGCGTGTGGCTCGCTTGTCATTCCCGGCGGCGAGAGCACGACCATAGCCAAGCTCATGGACACCTACGCGCTCCGTGGGGCCATCGTCGAGTTCGCGGCCTCCGGCAAGCCCGTTTGGGGAACGTGCGCTGGCATGATCCTCTTGGCTGGCCGGCTCATTGAGCCGGACCCCGAGCCGCTGCACGTCATGGATACTGTCGTCCAGCGCAATGCCTTCGGGCGCCAAGTGGACTCCTTCCAGGCTGATATCGATATCACGGGCATCGCCGGCGGCCCGTTTCACGCCGTCTTCATCCGCGCACCTTGGATAACAGAAGCCGGACCGGCCGTCGACGTGCTCGCCCGTCTCGACCGCGGTGCCATTGTCGCCGTGCGCCAGGGCAACGTGTTGGCGACGGCGTTCCATCCGGAGCTGACTGTGGACACGCGCATGCACTGCTACTTTGCGGAGATGGCAGCGGTTGCGCAGGTCCCGGCGTGATGCGGCGCCTGCGCATGTCAGACGTGCAGCGCCAGGCGTTTCCTTGCCGGATTCGGAGTGAAGACCTTGCGGGCATCAAGGGCAAGGCATTGGATGCCTCGGAGCGCTTCACGCCGGGACGCCTTGCCCGCTGGTGCCTGGCATCTTCCTCTCCTCGGTATGCAGGGGCACAGGTGCGGGGTGCGACGATGGATGTCGTGGCGGCCGCCCGGCCCCTCGCCTACGCCTGGGAGTTCGACGACCAGATTCACGAATGGATCAGGTTGGCCCAACAAGGCCAAACGATTATCGTCGACGCCCTGCTGTACCCGGATGGCGCGGCGCGCCGCACCGAAGGTCACAGCCAAGCGGTAGGGCCGGGGCCGGGCTATCCGCCGATACTGGCGCGCGCCCGGAAGCACGCGGGCTGGCGGCGTGGCCTCGACTACACCGTGTTGGTGCGCCCGCAGGCCGAGAGCGTGTCGGATACCAGCTTTGCGCCTGCGCGCGCCTGAGGCGAAACTTGGAGACAGGGCGTATCGAACGAGACAACGCAACCAGAAATGGCGAGCTCGCCATGCTCTTAGAGCGCCTGCCACTGCACATCCGCACCGCGGTCGAACGCGAGCCTGACGTCGACTCGCTGCTTGAGGTCGTCCTCGATCTGGGCCGACTGCCAGAGGCCAGATTTGCTGACCGCGCGGTAGACCTGGGCAACGCCGAGGTGAGCGACGCTGACCTGCGCCACATCACCGACCGCATCGGCTCGTTCGGCGAGGACAACCGCGCCGGGCTCGAGCGCACGCTGCATCGCATATCGGCGCTTCGCAACCGCGCTGGGCACGTCGTCGGCCTGACGTGCCGCGTGGGCCGCGCCATCGAGGGGACAGCCTTAGTCATCGAGGACATCGCCCGCTCCGGCAACAGCATCCTGTTCGTCGGCCGCCCGGGCGTCGGCAAGACGACGATGCTGCGCGAGGTCGCCCGCGTGTTGGCCGACAGTGCGGGCAAACGCGTGGTGATCGTTGACACTTCCAACGAGATCGCAGGCGACGGCGACATCCCGCACCCCGCCATCGGTCGCGCGCGCCGCCTTCAGGTGCCCACGCCGAAGCAGCAGCACGCCGTGATGATTGAGGCGGTCGAGAACCACATGCCCGAGGTAATCATCATCGACGAGATGGGCATCGCGGAGGAGGCTCTGGCCGCACGCACCATCGCTGAGCGCGGCGTGCAGCTCGTTGCCACCGCCCATGGCAACACGCTCGAGAACCTGTTGGCGAACCCGACGCTCGCCGACCTCGTCGGAGGGGTGCACACCGTCACGCTGAGCGACGAGGAGGCAAGGCGCCGCAGGACGCAGAAGACGATTCTTGAGCGCAGAGCCCCACCCACCTTCGACGTGCTGGTTGAGATCCAGAGCTGGGAGCGCGTCGCCGTGCACCTTGATGTCGGCGGCACCGTTGACCGCCTGTTGCGCGGCCAGCGTGTCACGCCCGAGGAGCGTTGGGTAGGCGAAGGAGGCAGGGTGGAGAGCCGTGTCCCGCCGCCGCAGGCTTCCCAGCGTCCACGCACGGCGCCTTCCGGTCCAGCCGGCGAGTTCTCCCGGACGCGCGTGCCCCGCGAGCCTGAAGCGAGTGACACACCGGCGCGCACTCTGCGTATCTATCCTTTTGGCGTGAGCGGTGACCGGCTCATTCGCGTGGCTGCCGAGCGGGGTCTGGGCCTTTTGCTCGTGGACTCGCCCGCCGCTGCTGAGATGGTCTTGACCACGAAGGCGCACTACCGCCGTCGGCCGGGTGTGCTCATTGCCGCCGAGGCTTCGTCTATCCCTGTCTACGTGCTGCGCCGCAATACCGAGGACCAGATGACCCACTTCCTGGGCCAACTGATACCAGAGGATGATGCGAAGGACGACGACACGCTCCTCGGCGTTGCCACGATCGAGGCTGAGGACGGCGTGCGTCAGGTTGCCGAAGGCCAGGCAGCGGAGGTGCGGTTGGAGCCGCGGAGCGCCTTCGTCCGGCGCATGCAGCATGGAATCGCGGAGCGCGCCCAGCTCGGCTCCTACAGCACGGGGCGCGACCCGAGGCGCCGCGTCACGATCCACCGCGGATGACGCACGCGGGGTTGTTCATCTCATTCGAGGGTGGAGAGGGTGCGGGCAAGAGCACCCAGGTCGGCCTCCTCGTTCGCCGCCTTCAAACAGCTGGCCGCGACGTGTGCCTAGTCCACGA
>CAUYXS010000006.1:0-20649 GCA_963577205.1 Dehalococcoidia bacterium
GTCCATATGCCCGGGCTCTTGGCGTATTCGGAGGGGTGGTCGCCGATGATGCCGCAGACGACCTCGCGCTTGTCCGCCGTCCTGTCCAGCGTGTTCTCGACCAGCGGCTGAAGGCGCGCGACCGTGCGTGCGGCGGGGGCGGCCACCTAGACCTCCCTACCCATAGCGCCACCGATGGCGCGCAGCTCACCCATGAGGTTGTCAAACGCTGGGAACGAGAGCGCTTGGAGTGGGTCTACGGCGGCTTGCTCGGGCACTGGGTGCACATCAAGGATGATGCCGTCGGCCCCGATGGCCAGCGCCGCGCGCGAGACCGGCCCGACATAGGCGCGCTTGAATGTCGCATGGCTAGGGTCCACGATCACCGGCAGGTGGCTCCACTCTTTCGCCGCCAGCACGGCCTCGATGTCCACGATGAAGCGCGAGGTCAACTGGTGGGTGTGGGGGGCCGTGATACCACGCTCGCAGAGAACGACGTTCGGGTTGCCATGGTAAAGAATGTACTCAGCGGCGCCCAACCAGTCCCTCACCCCGCATCCGAAGTGGCGCTTCAGAAGCACAGGCACGCCCGCCTTGCCCAGCTCCTCCAACAGCGGGAAGTTCTGCATGTTGCGCGCACCCACCTGCATCATGTCGGTGTAACGCGCCAGCATCTGCACGTCACGCACATCCAATATCTCCGTCACGACGGGCAGCCCGGTGCGTTCGCGGGCCTCGGCCAGGTACTGAAGCCCTTCTTCGCCCAGCTGGAACATTTTGTCCGACCGGTATGGGAACGTGAGCGGCTTGAACGCGCCTCCGCGCATCATGGCCGCACCGGCCGCGTTCACAGCATCGCCGGTATCCATCATCATGTCGTGGTTCTCGATCGTGCACGGCCCAGCGATGACCACAAACTTCGGCCCGCCAAAGGCAACCCCACCGACGTTGACGATAGTGTCGGCCTGGCCAGGGTGACGGCCCGCGAGGGGAATGTTGGACTGAAGATCGGCTTCGGTAACGTCTTTGGAAGTCATGGTGCATCCGTGACAGGAGCATTAGCGAGTGAGGCGACCTCGGCGGCGGACCATGCGAACCGCACGGGACTGCCCGATGCCGCCGATTCGTAGAGCGACTCCATGATACGGGCGAGCACCACCCCGCTGCCGACCGCGTCCGCGCTCGGACGGCGCCGCGTTGCCGTGCAGGCCAGGAAGTCAGTGAACTCTGCCGCGATCATCTGGATCGGGTCGGCTGTCGGGGTGAGCGGCGTGTTGCTCCCGCTGGAGACCGGCGTCCAGGTGTTGTTGAGAAACTCATGCTGGACGCCGTGAATACGCATGTACTCCGTCTCGAAGTCGACCTCGACTGTCGCTCGCGAGCCGGACACGAAAATCTCTTTGGATGTAAAGGCGCCAGGCACCACCTTGTCGCGCCAGCGCCCCGGCTGGATGTACCCTGACTCGATCTTGGCAACGGCACCGCTCGGGTATTCAAGCATCACCACAGAGAAGTCCTCGAGTCCGCGGTTGAAATGGTCGCGGGTGACCGCGTACACCTGAGAAGGCGCGGCCCCCAGCAGCCAGTTGAAGAGGTCGATGAAATGGATGCCATCCGTGTGCGTAACACCGACGTCGGTCCGCGCACGCTTGAATCCCATGAAGTTGCCCGACAGGTAGCGAATGTCGCCCAGCTCACCGTCGGTAATCATCCTCCGCAGGCGGGGCGACATCGGGTGGAAGCGGTAGTAGAAGCCAACCTGAAGCAGCCTCCCCGATTCATCGGCGAGACGGGCGAGCGCCTCCGCCTCCTTCGACGTCATGGTCATCGGCTTCTCGACGAAGACATCCTTCCCGCGCTCCAGCGCGAGCTTGATCAAGTCGTAGTGGCTCGTGGACGGCGTGACAATGTCGACCACGTCCACCTCGTCGATAAAGCGCTCGACGTCCGTCGTCAGCCGCTCGGCCGGGAGATTGAATGCCGACGCCTCGGCGTGCAGGTCAGGGTTGAGCTCGGCCACATGCAGGCCCGCACCAAGTCGAAGGTGGTGCCATGCACGCAGGTGGTTGCGGCCGAAGCCGCCCAATCCCACCAGCAGGATACGCGGGCTGTCCATAGACAATCTCCTTAGGGCACCGGCACGAGCGTCGGCTTGCCCACGCCCCTGTAGTCGAAGCCATGGGCAACGATGTCGTTGCCGTCCAGCAGGTTGCGCCCATCCATGATTTTGCGCTGGCGCATGCGGGCACCAAGTCTGTCAAAGTCGAGGTCCCGGTACTCAGGCCAGTCCGTCAGCAGCATGAGCAGATCGGCGCCATCGGCAGCATCGTAGGGGTCCTCGCAGTACTGGACGTGCGGCATCAGCAGCCGCGCCTCTTCGATAGCGACGGGGTCGTGCGCCACGATCTCCACGCCGAGGTCTGCCAACTGCTGGAGGATACGCAGCGCCAGCGAAGTGCGGACGTCGTTGGTGCCGGGCTTGAAGGCTAGGCCGAGTACCGCGATGCGCCGGCCCGCAAGGTGGGAGTCGAGCAGGCCTCCGGCACGTGCAACCATGTGCTGGACTTGGAAGTCGTTGCGATCGATGACAGCCCGCATGAAACTGGGTTGGTACCCCTGCTGGCCCGAGAAAT
The DNA here is from genome assembly GCA_963577205.1 of Dehalococcoidia bacterium. Lineage (GTDB taxonomy): Bacteria > Chloroflexota > Dehalococcoidia > Lucifugimonadales > Australimonadaceae > CAUYXS01. The sequence continues at coordinate 2,613 of CAUYXS010000006.1, forward strand.
GGATAAGGGCCCTGATGTCCTTCTCCAAGCACGGACCGCCGAAGCCGATGCCCGGTTGCAAGTAGTCCCAGCCGATTCGCTTGTCGTAGCCGAGCCCCTGAATGACGTCCGCCACGTCAGCCCCAACCTGTTCACAAATGCCCGCGACCTCGTTGATGAATGAGAGCCGCGTGGCCAGGAACGCATTCGAGGCGTACTTGATCATCTGCGCCGCGACCGCAGTCGTCTCAACGTACGGCACTCCCTGCGCCATCTCGATGCCGGCAGGAGGCGCGGCGGCGGTGAATGGCCAGTAAAGATTGCGCATGGTCGCTCGGGCGTGGTCGGAGTCCGTACCGATGACGATACGGCTCGGAAAGAAGAAGTCCTTGAGCCCTTGGCCTTCGCGAAGGAACTCCGGGTTCACTACCACGTCAGCGTGGAGCCCTTCGGCGCCGTGCTGCGACAGGATCTGCTGGACCATCTGGACGGTGCCAGCCGGTACCGTGGACTTAATGGCGATAACCGTGTACTGATCGAGAACCTCCGCTAGCAGGCGCGCCACCTCCTGGACCTGCGAGAGGTCGGTGCCCCCATCGTGCAGTGAGGGGCTCCCGACGGCAACGAAGACAACCTCGGCGCCCTTCACTGCCTCGTGGATATCGGTGCTGAAGTGAAGGCGGCCGGCGGCGAGGCACTCGTTGAGCGCAGGCTCCAGCCCCACCTCGTAGATGGGGCTGTGTCCGCTCTGGAGCGCAGCGACCTTCGCCCCGTCGATGTCGACGGCGGCCACCTCGTGCCCGAGCTGCGCAAAGCCTACGCTCGTGACCAGCCCTACATACCCACACCCACCGACGACAGCCAGTTTCATGGGCTCACATCCCCTGACACGGACATTGGCGACACGGACGCCGACCACCAAGGCAGGCCGCTGCGCCCAAAGCATTATACCGGGGGCCTTTACGGAGTCCCTGATGCACTGGTGGCCTCCTGGAGTTCCCGCAGGGCGCCGATCGCAGGCTCGTTCGGCGCCAGAGTGATGGAGGTCTCGAACGCCGCCACCGCCTCATCAAAGCGCTCGAGGTCCCGCAGGGCTGATCCTTTAATGAAGTAGGGCTGGCTGGCATTGGCCGTCTCGCCGGCGATCGCAATGGACTCCTTCGCCAGCGTAAGGCCTTCTTCCGGCAGCCCGAGACGCACGTTGGCCAACGCAAGCAAAGCGAAGGCCTGCCAGTAGCCAGGAAGTAGGTTGGTGATCAATTCGTTGACGTGGAGTGCCTCGTCCACGCTCGCAGCGGCGACGTCGGTGCCGCCCTGCAGGAGGGCGATATCGAGGGAAAGCCCTGCTCTTAGTAACCAAACCCGCTGATCCAAGGGATTCCCTTCCAACGCTTCGCGCGCCTCATGGTCGGCCTCCAGCATCTGCTGCAGGGTCGCCTCCGGCGTCGGTTGGTGGCGAGCCAGCGAGCTGGCCGCATTCGCCTTGCGCACGTAGAAAAGCGTGGCGGCCGGGTGCCACTTCTGCGCCCGGTCGATATGGGCGAAAGCCTCTATCAGCTGTCCGGCCGCAAAGGCTTCGTCGGCGTTTCGCGCTTCGAAGGAGGCGATGACCGGGCGGGCGGTGGCCTGCCACCAGAGGAACGCGACGACGAAGATGACTGCCAACGCGGTGCCGATGCGCCAGTCGGGAGTCCAGGCGACAACCGTTGTCTCACGTGCCGCCTGCCGCGGGCGCCGCCGTGGCATGGGCGGCGCATTGTTGTCCTCCGACGCCGGCTCAGCGCGGGCGAACCTCGCCAGAGCGACGATGACCGCAAGCACGGCCCACATCATCACGAGGTCCGACACTTGCGCCTTGCCCGTGAGCTGCTCGCCTACCCTACCCGCGACGGAACCGGCAGCGGCGACCACCAGCAGCGTGAAACCGAAGGAGTAGCGGCCCGACCGTGCATCGCGCAGCATCCGGGCGAGGACAAGGACCGCCCCGGCGAGCAAGGAGAGGTAGGCCAAAACTCCCAGAAGGCCGAGCTCGACGGCGATATGCACGAGGAAGTTATGCCCGTGCGAGACCAGGCTGGACGTTGCTCGCGTCTCGCCGATGAATTGGTACGCGTACGGGAACATGTCCGGGCCATAGCCGATGATTGGCCTCAGCGACTGCGCCCTCAGGTCCGGCAGCTCGGGGTAGGCATCGGTATCTGCCCAGGGGCGGCCAATGACCGTGCGGCCGGCAGTGCGCCAGATGACCAGCCGGCTGCTCAGTCCGCCAGTCGTCGTCTCCTCGACGATGCCCGCGAGGCGCCCGCCGACGGTGCTCTGCTCATCGGTCGCCAGGACGCCGCCCGCCGGGATGAGTGAAATCAGCATGGCAACAGCGAGGGAGATGGAGCCCATCGCCAGAGCGCGGGTCAGCATCTCGCGCCCAAATTGCCGGGCGATGAGCACCAGGGTGACAGAGGCTGCCACTATCGAGCCGAACCAGGGGCCACGGCTCAAAGTGAACAGCAACGCAGCGATCTGGATCGCCAGCGGCAACGAGAAGACGAAAATATGTGTCAGCGGGCCCACTCGGTCCCGGAACTGGAGCAGAAGGACCATCGTGACCGGGATGGTCATGGCCAGCACAGCGCCGGCGAAGATTGGGTTCCCGAGCGTCAGCCGGGCCCGTGTGTTGTCTTGTGCCATCTCACGAAACAGGTCATAGCCGAAGTGCTGGCCGAGCCCATAGACCGACGCGACCACCCCGACGATGACGAACGCGGTGAGAATTCGTCGAATCTGCGTCTCGGTCCGGATATGGGCCGCCATCACGAGGAAGATAGCCAGGTAGCCGGCAACACTATGGAGGGCGTAGGTGTCCCAGCCAGGGTCGATACCCCACAGGCTGACATGGGGCACCGGCGAGGCCAAGGTGCCCATTATCGTGATCGCGAACACGGCAAGGGCCCCGGCCACGATCCAGTGCGCCGGGTCGTCGCGCAGCCAGGCACGCAGGCGGAACCACACCCTGCCTCCCCTCCATGGCCAATCGAGGGCGGGACGGCATGACCATTCCAGCGACCATAGTGCGACGAGAGCCAGGGCAATCGTCCTGAAAACGAACACCTTCGGCATCTGAATGAAGCCGACCGCCAGCGTGTCCGGCATCATGATGATGGGGACAAGGACGATCGCGCCCAGCCACAGCCATTCCATGGCGGTGCGGATGCGGACGACGACGGAACTGGGCGCTACGGCCCTGCTTGCGGCGGTGGCTGCCACTCTATCCTCGCTCGGGCCCATGCCGTGGACACGAGCCCGATGCACTCACCACCTAGTGTAGCGTCAGCTTCGCGCCCTGGGGGGAGGTGCGTCTAAGTTCAGGCAGATTCGGCGAGCACACCTAGGCCGCGCCGCGTTCGCGCGAAGGGCTCTTCGTTTACGGGTTATCTTGCCCTTCTCCCAGAGGCAACCCGTGACTTCACTGACCTCAACGTCAGTCAGTCTACGGATGATGACGAACAACTCCTGGTTGACTGCATCGTCTTCCGAGAAGACGTCCATTAGGTCCAGGTCGCCGAGCCCACGTGCCTCTCGCTTCGCGCATGATGGCGTATCGTTCGCTCGGCGCAACAGAGGGAAGACTGGTGGCAACGACAGGATTTGAACCTGTGACCTAGCGCTTATGAAGCGCCCGCTCTGACCGCTGAGCTACGTTGCCACCGAAATGCGGCGGGGAACCAGCCGCTCGACCCGTCCGCGCCTCCACAGCATAGGCAAGCCCTTGCACGCCGGTCAACGGCGACGACGAGCGGAGGTTGGGGCTCGCTAGGGGCTGCCCCAGCCTCCGCCACCCGGCGTCGACACGCGCAGGATATCGCCCGGGCGTAGCTCAATCGTCGCCTTGGCTGGCAGTTGCTCATCCATGCCGCCGCTTCGCAGCACCACGTTCTCGCCGCCAACGCCAGGCCCGCCACCTGCCAGGCCATAGGGCCGGCTCGTGCGGCGCTCAGTGATGAGCGAGACCGTGGAGCGGGCGATGAATTCGAGCTCACGGACGACGCCGTCGCCTCCGGGGTGGCGACCTATGCCCCCTGTCCTTGGTCGGATTGCGTAGCGCCGCACGCGGATCGGGAAGGCGAACTCCAGCGCCTCAGCCGGCGTGTTGAGCGTATTGGTCATGTGCGAATGAACGCCCGACGCACCCGCGCGCAGCGGGCCTCCGCCCATGCCACCGGCCAGCGTCTCGTAGTAGACAAACGGCTTGCCGGTCGCTGGGTTGGTACCCCCTGCCAGCACGTTGTTCATGGTCCCTTGACTGGCGGCGGGGATCACGTCGGGCGCCGCTTGGGCCAGACAGCCGAACAGGACGTCGCCGATGCGCTGCGAGGTCTCAACGTTGCCGCCGCTGACGGCGTGCGGCGGGTTCGCGTTGACCAGCGAGCCACGCTCGGCCACGACCGTGACAGCGCGGCGCACGCCGTCGTTGGCCGGCACGTCGCCGCCGAGCAAGCAGCGCACGACGTAGAGCGCGACCGCCTCGGTCACGGCCAGGGGTGTGTTAACGCAACCGTCCGTCTCCGTCGTGGTCCCGTCGAAATCGAATGTCACGTGGCCATCGGCAAGCGTGGCCGTGCAGGCGATGACGAGGTGCTCGTTGCCTTGGCCGTCGTCCTCCATGGCGTCAGCGAACGAATATGCGCCGTCCGGCAGCTTGCGGAGTGCGGCGCGAGTCAGAACCTCGGCGTAGTCGAACAGCGCCGCCGTATGCTCGTTCAGCGTTGCGAGGCCATAGCGGCCCACCAAGTCCAGGAACCGGCGCTGGCCAGTGCGGATGGCGGCAAGCTGTGCGGAAAAGTCACCCTGGCGTTCGTCTGGGGTCCTCGTGTTGCGGCAGATGAGCTCTAGCAACGGCTCGTTCAATCGTCCGCCCTCGATGAGTTTGAGGGGCGGAATGATGACTCCTTCCTGGAACAACTCCGTCGACAGCGGCAGCGAGCCTGGCGACATGCCCCCGATATCCGCATGATGGCCCCGGTTCGCCACGTAGCCGGCCAGCGTGCCGTCCGCCAGGTGCACCGGCGCCATCAGCGACACGTCAGGGAGGTGCGTGCCACCTAGGTAAGGATCATTGAGGATGGCCACGTCGCCAGGCCCGACATCGAAAGCGTCCAGCACCGCGCCCACGGACGCAGGCATGGCGCCTAAGTGGACGGGAATGTGCGCGGCCTGCGCCACCATGGACCCGGCCGCGTCGAACACACCGCAAGAGTAGTCGCGCCGCTCCTTCATGTTCGCGGAGTACGACGTCCTGCCCAGCGTAACTCCCATCTCCTCGGCGACCGACGCCAAGAGGTTACGGAACACTTCAAGCGAGACGGAGTTAACGGCCAACGCTGCCCTCCTCCGGAACGAGGATCAGGTTACCGAACGGGTCGACGGACCCGGCCCAGCCGGGCGGCAGGACGACGGTCGCATCCATCTGGACGACCAGCGCGGGTCCGGCAAACCGATGGCCAGGGCGCAATGCCTCGCGCTCGTACAATTCGGCAAGTGCCGGCCCGGACTCGAACCAAGCCTTGATTCGTCCGCTGACGGGCGCTTCGTCGAACGCCGGCTCCGGCCGCTCGAGCGGCGGCCGGTCCGTTGCAGCGACGACGCGCAATCGCGCGGTGACGGCCTCCACTGGCGCCTGTGGGTTCGCGTACCCGAAGCGCTGCTCGTGGGCTCGGTGGAATTTCGCCGTCAGGTCCGCGTAGGCGTTCGCTGAGTGCTCCGGCCACTCCACGGGCAGCTCGAATGACTGACCGACGTAGCGCGCATCCACAAACCGCTCGATGCGCAATTTCCCTCGCTCGAACCCTTCCTTTTCCAGGTCGGCTACCCCCTCGGCCTCGAGGGAGGCAAAGGCGGCAGCGACACCGCTAACGGACTCTTCGTTGCGCACCATCACTGTGCGGGAAAAATCCTTGGCCACGTCTGCAATGGCGACACCCAGCGCCGACAGCACGCCGGGGTGGCGGGGCACGAGCACACGCCCGATGTCCAGTGCGGCAGCTAATTCACAAGCATGCTGCGGACCAGCGCCACCAAACGCAACAAGGGTGAAGTCTCGCGGATCGTGGCCTCGCTCCAGCGACACTACGCGTAGCGCCCGCTCCATGACCGCGTTCGCGATTCGCACGACGCCAAGGGCGGCGGCGGTTGCGCCGCCCTTGGCGTCCGCCACTCGCGCCATGGATGCCGAGGCTCGATCGGCATCGAGAGACATGCGCCCGCCGACGAAGTGCTCTGGCACCAGCCGACCAAGCGCGAGGTTCGCGTCCGTCACCGTGGGATTGTCCCCAACGCCGTAGCAGGCAGGGCCCGGCACTGCGCCGGCGGACTCCGGTCCCACCCGCAAGGCCCCGCCGGCGTCGACCCTCGCGATGGAGCCGCCACCGGCGCCAACGGTATGGATGTCGACCGCTGGCACGCCGATGGGGACCGTCCCCACGGCATGGCCCGTAGTCAGCTGGACACGCCCTGGAACCAAAGCAACGTCGGAGGAAGTCCCTCCCATATCGAAGGTGATGATCTGGTCGAAGCCGGCGGCCTGAGCGACGTACGTCGCTCCGATGACGCCGCCGGCCGGCCCGCTCAGGACAGTGCGCACCGGGTGGCGACGGGCGAGCTCCACGGGCGTGCTTCCGCCGGACGACTGCATCACACGCAGGGGGATGTGGAGGCGCTCCTGCATGCGACCGAGGTAACCCGACATGAGCGGCCCAACATAGGCGTTCGCCGCGACGGTGCTGGCCCGCTCGTACTCTCGGAACTCCGGCAGCACGTCGCTCGACAGTGAAACAAAGATCTCAGGCAGCAGCCGATGGATTGCCGCCGCAAGGCTCTGCTCGTGCTCCGGCCGTAGGAACGAAAAGAGCAGGCTCACGGCCACCGCCTCGACGTCCAGCGCGACCAGCACCTCCGCGACGCGCTGTGCCTCGGCGTCAGTCAATGCCTCGACGACGCTACCGTCAGCGCCCACGCGCTCGGCGACCCCAACGCTCCTGCCGGGCGCGACCAGCGGCTCCGGCGCCTCGTACTCCAGCGCGTACAGCTCGCTCCGGGCTTGGCGTCCGAGGCGCAGCACATCCTCGAACCCCGCCGTCGTCACGAGCGCTGTCCGAGCGCCCTTACGCTCGAGCAAGGCGTTGGTGGCGACCGTCGTCCCGTGGACCACGGCTCCCGCCTCGGAGCCCAGAGTCACTACTCCTTCCACGGCAGCCCGGGCAGGGTCATCCGGGGTCGACGGCGCCTTCCATGTCACGAGGGCACCGTCCCGTACCAGGACGAAGTCGGTAAATGTGCCACCGGTGTCGATGCCAATGACCTCGGTCAAAGCTCTCCCCAAGCGCGAATGCTATCGAAGCGCAAGTGTAGGCGATGAGGCGCATCGACGCCGCGCTGGCCGGCTCGCGCCAGGCGGGGCTCAGCATGCAACAACGACGACCTCGGCCGAGTAGGCGAGGCCAATCGTATGTAGCACTCGCGGGGAACCAGGGTGCGGCATAGCCCATCGGCGCCGGAGGCCCGCCTCTCTGTCACGGCTGGTGGCCTTGGCCCAGTTCCTATTTGCCCGCACCACTCCGGCGGCCATTTCGAGGTCCAAGAACGAGGTTGCATCCCGGGCACAAACGCCGGAGTGGTTGATAGTTCACAATTCCTTCAAGGTCGCGATGTCTAATAGGAGACGGGAGCAAGGCCGCCATGCCGAAGACAGTGGTCATCATCGAGGACGACAAGGACACCGCTGAGATCGTGCGCATGTACCTGGCACGCGACGGCCATCGCGTGCTCGTCGCGAACGATGGCATTCGCGGCCTGGAACTCGCCCGCGAGTCGTCCCCGGACCTCGTCGTCCTCGACCTCATGCTCCCTGGCATCAACGGCATGCAGATATGCCGGGAGCTTCGCGACGAGGCGGACATCGCCATCGTGATGCTCACCGCACGCGTCGGCGAGGAAGACCGGCTGGCGGGGTTGGAACTGGGCGCCGACGACTACGTGACCAAGCCATTCAGTCCTCGTGAGCTCGCGGCTAGGATCCGCGCCGTCCTACGCAGGACGACGCAAGGCCCGCTGGGGCAAGGATCCTTGGGGTTGAGCTCCGGCGATGTGTGCGTGGCAGTCCGCGACCGCAACGTGCGCGTCGGCAGTGAAACCGTCCCACTCACCCCCACTGAGTTCCGGCTGCTGGTCGCGTTCCTACGGGAGCAGGGCCGCACCTTCACCCGCGAGCAGCTCATCAAACGGGCATTCTTCGACGAGTTCGACGGCTTCGACCGCACGGTCGACGCCCACGTCTCGAACCTGCGCCGCAAAATCGAGGTGAAGGGCGGGCCGCACCGGATCGAGACGGTCTACGGTGTTGGCTACCGGTGGGTATTCCATGAGTAGGTGGCTCACCCGGCTAGAGGTCCGCCTGCTCATCGGCTTCGCCCTCGTCTTGGCCATCGTCCTTGGGAGCGTCAGCGTATCGACGCGCCTCGCTGTCTCAGCACAGGTGACGCGCTTCCAGGAGCAGCTCGAGCAAGTACGCACCGAGCGCATCCAGGGGATCATCGAGACCAATTACACTCGGTCCCGTAGCTTCCGGGACGTCCAGCAGACACTGGAGGAGGCGGGGTCGTTCTACAACCGGCGGCTCGTGGTATTCGACAGCAACGGTGGTGTTATCGCCGACTCGCACATCGACTCTCGTCCGCCGCCCGACTTTGGCCACGAAGCGCTCTTCGGCCGGCGCATCGTGGTGCCCATCGTCGGCACCGAAGGGGTCGAGGTCGGCTCCTTCAGCGTCGAATTGATTGACCTCCCGCCGTTCGTCGCCGCGGAACCGCGCGTGTCGCAGGTGGCCAGCGCCATCAACAGTTCGCTACTGTGGATCGGCCTCGCCGCGGGCCTGGCCGGCATCGCGGTCGTTACCTTCCTATCACGACTCACCTTGGCACCGCTGCGCGGACTGGCGATCGCGGCGGCACGGCTTGGCCAGGGCGATCTCGCCCAGCGGGTGCCAGTCTCGAGCGACGACGAGATCGGTCGGCTCAGTCGCACCTTCAACGTCATGGCAGCCCAGCTCGAGCAGGACGAAGAGACGCGGCGCAACATCGTGGCCGACGTCGCCCACGAACTCCGGACACCTATCACGAACATTCAGGGGTACCTCGAAGCAATGCGAGACGGTGTCATAGACGCCACCGAAGGCTCGCTAGGGAATGTCCTAGGCCAGGTCGGCAGCCTGACGCACTTGGTGGACGACCTTTCAGTGGTGGCGCAGACCGAGGCCGGCGTGCTGCGCCTGAGCCTCGAGCTGGCGTCGGTCGGCGACCTCGTTCGGGACACGGTGGACGCGTTCCAGCCGAGAGCGTCGGCAAAGGGGGTTGGGCTGGCGTCCCAGATCGCCTTGGACCTCCCGGCGCTCCACGTGGACCGAAAGCGGATTGCCCAGGTGCTCGGGATCCTATTGGACAACGCCATCATCCATACATCCGGGCACGGCGCCGTCGAGGCAATCGCCGAGCAGGTGGAGTCCGGCGTTCGGATCGTCGTCGTAGACAACGGCGTGGGCATGGAGCCCAGCGAGGTGGAGCACGCCTTCGAGCGCTTCTATCGAGCCGACCCCTCGCGATCGCGGACCACTGGCGGCGTCGGCATCGGCCTGACCATCGCCAAGCAACTGGTCGAGGCGCACGGCGGCCGCATCTGGGCGGAGAGCACGTCCGGCAAGGGAAGCCGTTTCGCTTTTGAGTTGCCGGCACAGACTGCGTCGACCATTTTCGACCCGGATAGGGAGTAGCCAGAACACATGAGCACGCTCTGGGCAACGTTGAGAACCATTCATCTGTGGCAGGCGGGCGCGCTCGCCTGCATGCTGGCGGTCGTCGTCTTCGGCGGCTACGCCATGACCAATGTCCTCGTCGGCTCCGAGAGCGCCGTGGGTGACGACGAGCAACTCGTCCCCGCGCAGATAGGCGACCTCGTGAATCAGGTATCGACGAACGGCATCGTTACTTTCCCTGAGCGCGAGTTGCAAGTGTTCGAGCCCAAGGGTGTCCTCGGTGTGCTCCTGGTCAACGAGGGTGACGCCGTCACCGAAGGCCAAGAGCTGGCACGCCTCGACGGCGCGACCATCGCAAAGGCGGAGCGCGCGCTCATCGAAGCGCAGCAGGCGCTAGCCAACACGGGGGATGCGCTGGCGGCACTCGTCGACGACGCCGATGCGCGGGCCGCCGCCGTCGAGGCACGCGATGCCGCCCTCACCACGCTGGCCAACGCCGGAGCTACCCTAGCCATGAAGCTGACTGCCCGGGATCGCAAGGTCGCCGACGCAGCGAAGCTCGACGACGAGGCGCGGGACGCCTACGCCGCGGCGTTCCGCCAGTGGCTCGGTGTCGAGCTCGACACGGCGCAGTTGGGTACGGCACCCAGTGGCTTGCTCCTGGCACTCGGCATCGACCTTGACGCGCTTTTTGTCACGGGCGTGGGTTCTTACTCCGGCGGCCTGCCCGCCGATGACCCTTCAACGGCATGGGGCGAGACGGTGGTGGCCTCGTGGAGTCTGTTCCCCGGTGCCCTCTTCGGGAGCTGCGAAAACGCGCAGGCCACAAGCCAAGACCGCTGCGTGAGCGATGAAATCACCGCCGCTTGGGACGCGCACCAGTTGGCCGCGGACGCCCTGGCCTCGGCGCAGGCCACGAACGATACTGCCGTGTTCGTCGCCGAGCAGGCCGTGAACACGGCAGGTGACAGCCTCGAGTCGGCGCGCGACGCGCTCGCGGACGCCGAAGATGGCCCCGACGCGCTGGCACTAGCTTTGGCTGAGAAGAACGTTGAGATTGCCGCAATCGCGGTCGATGACGCACAGGCGCTGCTAGGCGGGACAACGCTCCGCGCGACGATGACCGGCGTCGTCGGCAGCATCATGGCCGCGGTGGGAGACACGCTACAGTTGGACACAGCGATCCTTGAGGTCGTCGACCCTACCATCGTGGAGGTTGAGGGCATCATCGACGAAATCGACGTGCTCTCCGTGGCCGAAGGTGTTCCCGCCTTGGTCCGCATGGACGCCCTCGTGGGCCAGGCGTTGCAGGGCAGCGTCTCGGCCATCGACGCCGGGTCGACCAGCCAGCAGGGCGTGGTCAGCTATCCCATTCGCATACGCCTGGATGTGCCGGACGGCATCGAACTGCGGGAGGGGCTGAGCGCGACCGCGTCGATCGTCGTGAGCCAGGTTTCAGGTGCGCTCCTGATTCCGACCGCCGCGGTACAAGGGACCTTCGTTGACCCGTTCGTCCAAGTCTTCGACGACGGTACGCGAGAAAACCGGCCGGTGACTCTCGGTGACAGCGACGACTTCTGGGTGCAGGTCGTGGCCGGGCTGGTCGAAGGCGAGTCCGTGGTCATGGACGCACCGGACGCCGGCTCGACGTTCACCGGGTTCGGCGGCTTCGGAGGTCGGCTACCGGCCGGGGTCCAGCCGCCGGAGGAGCTAGTGCGCGTCTTGCGGGGCTTGCGCGAACAGTACGGTGGCTCCGGCGTGACGGGCCCAAGCGGCCAGGGCAGGAGCCGCTAGCGATGGCCCTCCTCAAGCTCGACTCGGTCACCAAGGTCTACCGTCTCGGCAACGTCGAGGTGGCGGCATTGGCCGGGGTTAGCATCAGCATCGAAGCGGGGGAGATGGTCTCCATTATGGGGCCGTCCGGCTCCGGCAAGTCCACGCTGATGAACCTGCTGGGCTGCCTGGACGTGCCCACGTCAGGCAGCTACATGCTAGACGGCGAGCAAGTCGGAAGCCTCACCGACGACCGTCTCGCGGCGATTCGCAACGACAAGGTCGGCTTCGTCTTCCAGTCCTATAACCTGCTTCCCCGGCTCACTGCCGAGGCCAACGTCACGCTGCCGCTGCTGTACGGCGGCAGGCGTCGCGGCGCCCGTTCCCGAGCGCGGGAGGCGCTGAACGCCGTTGGCCTCTCGGAGCGCGCAGGGCATCACCCACCCGAGCTCTCCGGTGGTGAGCAACAGCGCGTCGGCATCGCTCGCGCGTTGGTCACGGAAGCGCCGCTGGTCTTGGCTGATGAGCCGACCGGCAACCTCGACTCCAACGCCAGCACCGAGATCATCGCGATGCTCCAGCGCCTGAACCGCGAACGCGGAGTCACGATCGTCATCATCACGCACGAGCCTGGAATCGCTGAGTTCACCGGACGCGTGCTCACGCTGCGCGACGGCCTGCTCGTAAGCGACGAGCACCAACCGACGAAAGATGCCCGGTCATGAGCCTGCGTGACATCGCATTCACTGCCTGGTCGTCGCTGGGCGCCAACAAGCTCCGCGTGATGCTCACGCTGCTCGGCATCATCATTGGCGTCGCTGCCGTGATCTCACTGATGGCCATCGGCCGTGGGGCGCAGGAAGTCGTCACCAGCCGCATCGAAGCGCTGGGCACAAACCTACTGTTCGTCCGCGAAGCCAACACCGGCGATAGCGATGCCTCGCCCCTCACATTGGACGATGCGTACGCGCTCGTCGATCCAGTGTTCGCCCCATCGGTGAAGGGGGTCGCTCCCACGGTGTCGGCCAGCGGGATCGTGACCGCACTGGGCGAATCGACGTCCGCCGGCATCCTGGGCATCACATCGGAGTACGACGAGGTCCGGAACGTGCAGGTCGCGACAGGCGAGTTCGTTTCGCCCGCGCACGTGACCAGCCGCTCCGAGGTCGTCGTTCTTGGCGCGACGGTCGCCGAGACTTTGTTCGGCCAGCGCAACCCCGTGGGCTCGGCGGTACGCATCAACAGGCGTGAGTTCACGGTCATCGGCGTGCTCGCAGCACGTGGCGGCGGCTTCGGTTCGCCCGACACGCAGATTCTGATCCCGCTCACCACCGCCTACTACCGGCTGTCCGGTGATCGGACCGCGCAAGGCGGCATCAGTGTCGACACTATCAACGTGCAGGTGGCCGACGTCAGCCGGACAGAGTCCGCGACCCGCGAAATTTCGACACTGCTGCGCCTGCGCCACCGGAATACGAGCGAGGACGACTTCGCCATCACCAACCAGCAGGACACCATCGAGACCCTCGAGGAGACCTCCGCGACCTTCACGGTGTTCCTTGGTGCCATTGCCAGCATCTCGCTGCTGGTCGGGGGGATCGGAATCATGAACATCATGCTGGTGTCGGTCACCGAGCGGACGCGGGAGATAGGCATACGCAAGGCGCTGGGAGCCAAGCGGCGCGACCTGCTGTTGCAGTTTGTGGCCGAGGCGACGCTGCTGAGCTTGGCCGGCGGAGTCATCGGCGTCCTCGCCGGCTTCCTGGCCGGCCTCGCCCTCGACGGCCGGAACCTCGCGGGGCAGCAGTTCAACACCGCGTTCAACAGCGACATCGCCATCCTGGCCATGGTCGTCTCGGCCGCCATTGGCCTGTTCTTCGGCATCTATCCGGCCATGCGGGCAGCGCGCCTGCATCCCATCGAGGCACTCCGCCATGAATAGCAAAACTCCTCACGGAGGCGTCATATGAGCACCAAGGCCTTCATTCTCACCGCCGTCATCCTCGCAATCCTTGGAGGTGGGGCCGGTGCTGCCTACGCCGTCGCCACCGACGACGATGTTGCGCCGCAGGCAGAATCCGCCACGTTTACGATCGACCCGAGCACCTTCGGGAGCGGCGCGCTTCAGGGTGGTGGCCAGGCACCCGCCGAAGGCGGCGACCCTGAAGCCGGCTCGCAGGCGCCCGGGGGGCTCGGAGCCTTCGGCGGATTCGGTGGCAACGTCCTCAGTGGCACCATCGTGTCGCTGGACGACGATACGCTGACCCTCACGGCCAACGACGGCGAAAGCGACGTGCGGGTTACCGCTGAGACCTTGGTGACGATACAGAAACCCATCGCCGAGGCGGGCGGCCTGCTTACGGCAGGTACTGATGTCACCGTCGTCGGCGCGGCCGCCGATGGCGGCACGACGACGGCTAACATCGTAACGCTGGGAGCACTCAGCGCCAGGCTTGGCGGCCTCGGCATCGGCGGCCGCGGCGGCTTCGGTGGCATCTCCTTCGTCACCGGCACCATCGCCTCCTTCGACGGCATGACCATTCGTGTCACGACATCCGACGGCACTTCCGACGTGCGTGTTTCCCCCGCCACGATGGTGGCAACCCAGGTAAGCCTCGGCAATGCGCGAGGTGAACTGATCTTCGGCACGGCTGTGACCGTAGTCATCGCGGACACCGACGGTGGGCCGGCGACAGCCGCGCTCATTAACCTCGGCACAGGGTCGTTGAGGGGGATCTTCGGGGGCTTCGGGCAGGGAGGCCAGCGAGGCAGGCAAGCCCCGCAGCCCTAACAGACCGCGGGCGCGGCGTTGACGGGCGGGCGGACTCACCGACCATGCCCTGCTCCGCCAGCACCCCGCCGAACTGACCATGGAGTAGTCCGTACGCAAGCACGAGGGCAAGGTGTTCTTCGATCACAACATGAACACGCGCAGCAAGAACATGGCCTCGGTCTACTCCCTGCGTTCGCTGCCCGATGCGCCGATGCCGACCCCTGTGTCTTGGGCCGAGTTGCGCTACGGCTACCCGGCCGACTTCACCGTCGACACAGTGCCGTAGCGCTTTGCGAGGGCCGGTAGACCTCTAGGGCGGTATCCTAGGGGCGAAGCACGACTACGCTAGCTTCTCGACACCGATGCCGAGACCTCATAAACCATGTCCACAACTCCACGGACAATCGATGTCCACGCGCACCACACGCCGGCCGACTGCGTCGCGTTGCTGCCTGGCGGCCTGCCGCTCGCGCACATCGTCGGCGACATGTCGGACCAGACGCGCCGGCTCGCCGACATGGACCGCGCCGGCGTCGACGTGCAGGTGCTGTCGCCATTCCTTGGTTTCCTCAGCAGGGATCTCAGCATCGCACGCCAGCACAATGACGCCATGGCCGCTGCGGTAGATGCGCACCCCGAGCGCTTCATCGGGCTGGCGGCAGCCCCAATGGCGGAGCCCGAGGCCGCGCCCGACGAGATCGAGCGCGCCATCAAAGACCTGGGCTTGCACGGCGTGGAGATGGGGACAAACGTGCTCGGCAAGAACCTAGACGACCCCGCGTTCGCCCCGGTCTTCGATCGGCTCGCGGCACTGGACGTGCCGGTGTTCCTTCATCCGCTGAACGTCCTGGGGCCGGACCGGCTGGCGAGCTATTCGCTCGACAACCTGATCGGCAACGTCACTGACACTGCCGTGGCCGCCGCCAGCCTGATATTCGGCGGCGTCATGGAGCGGCTGCCCAACCTCAAGGTCTACTTGGCGCATGGCGGCGGCAGTTGCCCGTTCGTTCGCGGCCGCTGGGACCATGGCTGGCGGGCCCGCGCCAACGAGTCGCGCATCAAGCAGCCGCCGAGCGCCTACCTGGCGCGACTCTACTTCGACGCGCTGACTCACTCGCCGGACGCTCTCGCGTTCCTCGTGGCGTGGGCCGGAGCAGACCACGTAATGATGGGGACCGACTACCCATTCGACATGGGCGACGCTTCGCCTGTCGAGACCATCGAAGCCAACGCGGCGCTAAGCGTCGAGCAGAAGCGCGCTATCCTCGGCGAGAGCGCCGCCTCTTTATTCGGTCTATAGCCCGCGCGCCATCAGGAGACACACCGCATGGCCATGCCCAACGACCGCTTCGACTACTCGGCCATGCCAGGGCGCGCGCCGCTTCGTCTACCGGGTGGCGCACGCATCGCCGTCGTCACCGTCGTCAACGTCGAGGACTGGCAGATCAGCAGGCCCATGCCGCGCACTGTCCTGCCGCCGCCAGCAGGCGCAACGGGCATCCCTGACGTGCCCAACTGGGCGTGGCACGAATACGGTATGCGGGTCGGCATTTACCGCCTCATGGATGCGCTGGGACGCCACGGCATCAAGGCCGTGACCTCCATTAATGCCTCTGTATGCCTCACCTATCCCCTCGTTGCCCAGGCGATCCTCGACGCGGGCTGGGAATTCATGGGCCACGGCTTCCAGCAGCAGGCTGCCAGCGTGATCGACGACGAGCGGGCCATGGTGCACCGCGCCGTTGGCACCATCCGCGCCTTCACCGGCAAGGCGCCGCGCGGCTGGCTAGGTCCTGGCCTGACCGAGACGTGGGACACGCCCGAAGTGCTGGTCGAGAACGGCATCGAGTACGTCTGCGATTGGGTCGCGGACGACCAGCCATTCGAGATGAAGACCGCGGCGGGATCTCTGCTATCGATCCCTTACTCACTGGAACTAAACGACATACCGATGATGCTAGTTCAACACCATGCCGCGCCGGAGCTGTTCAATCGCATCCGCGACCAGTTCGACCGGCTGTACGACGAGGCCGCCGACTCCGCTCGCGTCATGACGGTGGCGGTGCACCCTTACGTTAGCGGCGTGCCCCACCGCATCAAATACTTCGAGCAGGCGTACGAGTATATGGCTGCGAAGGACGGAGTACTGTTCTGGACCGGCGAGCAGGTGCTCGACTGGTGGCGTTCAGCCCACGTCGGCTAGCGGTCTGCCTGCGGTGCCCTGCATGGGTGATATCGCTCACCCATGCAGGGCCTGTGCTACTTCGCGGGTCGGTCAGCTTTTCAAGAAGTCGAGCACCATCTTGTTGAACTGCTCCGCCTGTTCGTACTGCACCCAGTGACCGCACTGGTTGAACATGTGGAGCTGGGAGTTCGGCAGTGCCGACAGCAGTTGCAATGACGATTCCGGTGTGACGACCCGGTCGTTGCGCCCTTGGATGATCAGCGTCTGGTGGGTCACGTTCGGCAGATCGGCGATGATGCTGCGGGTAGGGCCACTCCGAGACTCGATCCACGCTTCGACATGCGGCTTGCTGACCGAGCCGGCGCGGGCCCGCAGCACGTCGTCCGGGACGGCCGAGCCGTCATAGAGCATGATGTCGAAGAACCTCCGGAAAGTCTCGAAGGACTGGTCGAAGTAGCATGCCTGGAGCGCCTTGCCACCCTCGGACGGCTGCTGGCCAAAGAGGGATGGGCCGCCTCCGCCGCTGCCCATGAGCACCATCTTTTCGAGCCTGTCCGGGTAATCAATGGCAAAGGCAAGAGCGGTTCCGCCCCCCATTGAGTTGCCGAGGAGGCTGGCCTTCTCTATCCCCAGCTTGTCCATAAGGTCCTTCACGGCTCGTGCGTTTGCCGTGTTTCGCGGCTCCGACTTCGCAACCCACGGGTCCGACTTGCCATACCCTGGCTGATCCATGGCAATGGTGCGGTAGTGTTCCGCGAAGTAGTTGAAGTTGAGTACAAAGTTACTCCACGAGCTTGCTCCTGCTCCCGCGCCATGGAGCAGGATTACCGGCGGGTTGCCCGTTCCACCGTCGTTGTAGCCGATCTTGATCCATCCCAAATCTTGAACGTTCGCCGTGGATGCTTCGGTGTATTGCTTCTGGGTAGTCATGTCTTTTCCTCCTGGGTGAGATGATGCCGAGGGTCGGACCTGAACCCTTATGAGGTTGCCCTCAACGGTTCCTGGGTCGACTGGCACTTTTTGCTCCTGCATTCGTTATCAATCGAAGCCTATCAGGACGTATCCGGGCTTATTCGTCGGCAGGCAGTCTAGCATCGAAGCGGCTTCGGTCGTGAGGTGGGGCCTAGCGGTCGCCAAGCACGGCCGTGACCGTGATCTCGATCAGCATCTCCGGCTCGGCGAACGACGACACGCCCAACAGCGAGCTGCTCGGATAGTCGGCGCCAAAGTACTGCTTACGCACCTCGCAAAACTCGTCGCCGAAGCGCATGTCCAGCACATAGACGACCATCGTCACGATGTCGGCCATCGTTCCGCCGGCCTCGGCAAGGTTCTCTTCGATCAACTCGAAGGTGCGCTCGCACTGGCGCCGAGTGTTGCCAGCGATAAGCGACCCGTCCTTGTCCCACATGCCACCGATGCCGGCGAGGTAGATTGTCTTCGCGCCACCGCTAGTCACGACCGCCCTAGAGTAGCTGCGGCGCTGCTGCCCTTCGCCCTTGAGGTATTCGCGGCTCATTTTTCCCCCTAT
>CAUYXS010000007.1:0-18205 GCA_963577205.1 Dehalococcoidia bacterium
ATCCGCGAACCTCGCTAGCGCAGCCTGCGCATCGGGGTTCAGCTGCGCGAGCTCAGGGATGATGCGGTGCCGCACTCGGTTCCTAGCGAAGTCGAGTGAACGGTTGCTTGGGTCGTCGGCTGGGGCTACCCCTGCCTCCGAACAAACCTCTATCGTGTCATCTCGGCGAACGGCGAGGAGCGGGCGCAATACGCGCAGCGGCCTGCCATCGACCCTCCGGACGCTCCACTCTCGCATGGCCGCTGCGCCCCGCAGCCCAGCGCCCCGGATCAGCCGCAGCAAGACCGTCTCTGCCTGGTCGTCCAGGGTGTGAGCGACGGCAATCGCCGCCGCACCGAACTCCCGGGCGGCGCGCGCCAGGAAGGCGTATCGTGCGTCCCTGGCCATCACCTCCAGCGAGCCCCTGTGTTCGGCCACCTGTGCCGGCACGTCCGCGGCCCCGCCAAGGAACGCGCAGCCCAGCGCCTCAGCGACACGGGCTACCATAGCTGCTTCACGCTCGTCGTCTTCGGGACGGATACCATGGCTGAAGTGGGCGACGACCAACTCCGGGCGGCGCTCGGAGGGCAATGACACAGCTGCAACGAGCATCGCCAGGGAGTCCGGCCCTCCTGACACGCCGAGCAACAGCGACCCTCCGGCGAGGCGCTCTCGGTGACGCACGAGGGAGTCGGCGAATGCTCGGGCCACTCGATGGGTGGCGGACCGAGAGGGTGATGGACCGATGGCGTCCCTTACCCTGCCGTCCCGCTGGCGTGCTGGCAAAGTGAGAGCTCTAGTCGGCCGACTGGAGGGTCCGGGTCACAGCCACGCGCACCACACGCAGGCCTCGCATTTCAGCGACCTGCAACCTGCTCGTGCCGAGCACGACGACGTCGCCTGCTTCCGGGATTCTCCCCAGGCGCTCCATGACCAGGCCTGCGATGGTCTCGTACTCGCCAGCCGGCAGGGCCAAGTCCATACGGTCGTTGGCGTCAGCGATGGACATGCCTGCATCGACGTCGAAATCGTCCTCGCCGATGGCGACGAAGTCCTGATCGGCGGGCTCATCGGTGCCCGCTGTGGGCCCCACGATCCCTTCGACCAGCCGCTTCAAGGTAACCAGCCCGGCCAGCTCCCCAAACTCGTCGGCGATTAGGGCAACCTGATGGCCGCCCGCCTGCATCTCCTGAAGTAACTCATATCCTGGTTTAGTCTCCGGAACGAAGAAGGGCTCGTGGAGCAGATTGGTGGCAGGGGTTTCGAAGGCAGCACCGGCCGCCACCTGACGCAGCACGTCCTTGACTGAGACGAGGCCGACCACGTCACCGCCGCCGGTACCACGGACTGGAAAGCGGGTGTGGGAGTGCTCTCCGTACACGCCGAGGAAGTCGCGAACGGAGGTCCCCTGGTCGACCCAGACAATCTCGGGACGAGGCGTCATGACTTCGCTGGCTCGACGTTCGCCGAGCTCCAGCAAACGGCGGATCATGTCCGCTTCGCCCGGCTCAACGGCGCCGACCTCTCCTCCCATGGAGACGACCATCTTGATTTCCTCTTCAGTGATGAGGCTCTCTCTCTCCGTAGTACCGCCGGACAACCGCGCCACGGAGTCGGCGAGTCGTTCCAAAATGATCGACACCGGCCGCAGCAGCACGCTGATGAGCTGGATGGGCAGCGAGACGGCAATGGCGAACCGCTCGGCACGACGAGTAGCCACCGTCTTGGGGATGGTCTCACCGAAGACCAGCAGAACGACGGTGACTGCGGCGGTTGCGGCAAGCACGGCGCGGCCGGCGTCTTCGATCAGAGTGAGGGCAATGGAGGTGCCAACGGCGGCAGCGGCAGTGTTGACCAAGTTGTTGCCCAAGAGGATCGGTGGCAGCAACTGGCCCGGTCGATCGATCATGCGCGCGACACGTGATGCGCCTGCAATGCCGCGGGAAGCCATGTGGCGAATGCGGACGCGCTGGACCGAAAGGAGCGCAGCCTCGGAGCCGGAGAAAAATGCAGAAAGAACCAGGAAAATGCCGATGAGAACATAGCTTAAAACACCGACTTCACCGGCCATAGTCAACCCCTCAATCTGCTGGCCACAAACGTGTGCGCGATGTTAGCATGGGACTATCCACGGCGCCACGGCCTTGTGCGTGGCGAACAACCCCACGCCTGGAAGCCCGTATATGCGCGTGCTCGGCATAGAAAGCTCGTGCGACGAAACGGCGGCGGCAGTCGTCGAGGACGGCCGCACGATTCTGTCCGACGTGATCGCCTCGCAAGCCGAAACTCACGCCCGGTTCGGCGGCATTGTGCCCGAGGTCGCGTCCCGGCAGCACCTACTGGAGATCGTCCCTGTCGTGCAGCGCGCGCTCTCCGACGCCAACGTCGAACTCAGCGACCTTGATGCGCTGGCCGTGACCAACGGGCCCGGCCTGGCTGGTTCGCTAATGGTCGGCGTCAATGCCGCCAAGGCCATGGCCTTCGCCAGCGGGCTGCCTCTGGTTGGAGTCCATCACCTCGAAGGCCACGCCTACGCCGCGTGGCTCGCCTACGACGACCCCGGCGAGGAGCCCGGCTTCCCGCTAATGGTGCTCATCGCGTCCGGTGCGCACACCCACTTGGTGCTGATGTCCGGGCACGGACGCTACGAGGTCTTGGGGCAAACGCGAGACGACGCGGCAGGGGAGGCGTTCGACAAGGCAGCGCGCATCCTTGGCCTGGGATATCCCGGTGGCCCGGCCATCCAGCGTGCCGCCGAGGACGCCTCACCTCTCGGTGAGCTGCCGCGCGCCCGGCTCGGGAACAGTTTGGATTTCAGCTTCAGCGGCCTAAAAACGGCTCTGCTCCATCGTGCCCAGGACCTCGGCATTTACCCGGCGTCGGAGTCGGGCGCCGACCCCGCGCTGGTGTCCGGCCTCGCCGCGGCGTTCCAGGAGGCGGTCGTGGATGTGATCGCGGCGAAGGCCGTGGAGGCAACGGAGCGCTCTGGCGCGCGAGCCCTGGTGCTCGGCGGCGGTGTCTCGGCGAATGTCCGGCTGCGGGAAGAGTGCGAGCACCGTTCGTCGGTGCCTGTGCTTATCCCTGCGCCGCGCTTATGCACTGACAACGGCGCGATGATTGCCGCCGCGGCCTACTATCGGCTGCGGCATGCGGGGCCGGCCGACCTGTCGCTGGATGCGTTTCCCAGTTTGACGATGGCGTAGCGGCGCCGGAAAGGAGAACGAGCGATGTACGTCGGCCGAATCGTCGCCGTAGGGAGAACACGGGACGGGCGCAACGCAGCGCTCTATCGGGTTTCAAGTCGGTCTTTTCCGAATCGCCAAGCCGTGGACTTGGGCGGCCGTCTGGCTATTGTCCCGTCTCCGGGAGCCGAGGATGACGTGCGGAAGAACCCGTACATCGCTTACAACGCACTACGAACAGTGTCTGGCTGGGCCATCGCGACCAACGGGACGCACACTGACCCCATCACCGAAAAGGTCGCTGCGGGTATGGCGCCGCGCGACGCGCTCGCGCTGAGCCTGCATATGCTGGACTACGAGAAAGATCAACTCAACACGCCTCGTATCGCGGCGGCCGTGCCGCTCCGCGGGGACACCGCATGGCTGGCCATTGTCCGTGAGGACGCACTGGTGGTAAAGGCGGTTCGTCTCGCTCCGGGCCGCGCGCAGTACCTGGCGACGTACGAGACGAACGACGTTGACCCCGCGCAGTCCAGCGACTTCGACGCAGCGACCGCCGCCGATGCGGCTCGCTTCACTTTCGAGGGGGGCGCGTTCGCTGACCTGGAGGAGCCAGTGACGGCGGCCGCGGCTTTGGCCGGCGGCGACGCCTTCGACCTCGGCACCTACACGGAGCCGTAAGCTTATCGCTTAGTCCGCACTTAGGCTTACGGCAAGTAAGACATAGTTAGAGAACGCGCAGCAGCCGCGGATTCGGCGGTGGTGGCTCGACCTCTTGGGGTACCGGTCGTTCACTGATGGTACGAATGTTCGGCTGGAAAGGCACTGGATTCGCGCTGGCGATGTAGCCAGAGTCGTGGAAGACGTCGATGGGCGAACCCGCGCTCAGTAGTGAGCGTATGCGGTCGGGCGAAAGCCCGCCTCCAACAACAATGTCCACGTTACCGCAGCCGTGCTCGTCCAGTCGGGCGCGCACCTCATGGATAACCTCGGCCGGTATCTGACGGCCGCCGGGGATACGCCCGAGCCGCACAGCGGTGAGTCTGTTCCCGGCGAGCCTGGCGATTTCGGCAGTCTGCGCGGCCACGTCGCCTCGGGGGTCCAGGTAGGCGATCCGCGGGACGTCGGGCGCGACGGAGCGGTCGAAAGCCTCCAGTGCCGCCGCTGGGTCACCGATGATCTGGAGCAGTGCGCCCGAGACGGAGGTGATGGGCTGGGTGCCGGCGAGCCTGGCCCCAAGGGTGGTGGAGCCGGTCTGGCAGCCGCCGACGACGGACGCGTAGTCCATGACTGCAGCGACGGATGGGTGGACATTGTGCGCACCCACCGAGACGACGGGGTGCCCGTCCGCAGCGATGACAAGGTCATGGGCGGCCGTGGCCCAGCCGGTCGACTGGGCCAAAATCCCACTGATCGCGGTCTCGTAGAGCCCAAAGGAGGAGTAGGGAGCGCGTATGGAGACGCAGACTTCACCCTGCTTGACCTTGGTTCCTTCCTCCACAGCCCACACCTCGCGGTTGCCCTCGGAGGTGACCTTCGACAGCACTGCCTTCACTTCGAGGGTGCCGCAGAGGATGCCATCCCGAGACGCGGAGAACTCCATGACCACCATCGGATTCAGCCCTTCATCGCGCAGGACACGCTGGGTCCGATGAAGGTAGGCGTCGGCGGTATCGCCCGTAATGAGCGATGGCCTGACTTCGAAGTGTGGGTCGCGATGGATCATGCGTTTGGCATCCTGCCTTGCCGCCCAGGCGCCAGGTCAGCGGTCGGGCAAACGACGGATTCGTCACTGGCTCTATCAGTAAGGTTCATTCAGCAGAACTAGGAGCCTGGCCAGGCGGCGAAGGCGGATCAACCGCCGGGATACCGCCCATTAACAACCTGGCCAATCCTCTCAGATCCTCTGCCATCGTGCGGGCAATCTTGACCCTCGTGTCAGGGTCTTCCGACCAGGCCACCGGTATGTCTTTGACTCGGAATCCTCGCTTCTCGGCCACAATAAGCAGTTCGGTGTCGAAGAACCAGTGGTTATTGACGATGGCAGGCACCAGTACGTTGGCGACGTCTCGGCTCATAGCCTTGAATCCGCACTGGGCATCGCTGAATCGAGTCCGGAACATGGCCTTGATTATCAGGTTGTACGTCCGCGAGATGAACTCGCGTTTCAGCGACCTCGCGGTCTGGGCGCCTCGGGCGAGCCGACTCCCAGTCGCCACGTCGTAGCCCTCGCCGGTGATGGCCTTAATCAGCAGCGGGAACGCATCGAGTCCGGTCGAGAGGTCGACGTCCATATAGCTGACGACGTCGGCCTCCGTCTCCAGCCATGCGCGCCGCAGGGCGCGGCCTCGGCCACGCTGATCGAGGTGGATGAAGACGACGCGCTTTGGGTCGCGCGTGGCGTAACGCTGGGCAACCGCGAGTGTGCTATCGGTCGAACCGTTGTCCGCCACGACGATGCGCCATGCGTGCTCGTCGAGGTTGGCCGCTAGGAAGGCGGATAGTTCCTCAATGCAATGAGGGAGCGAGTGTTCTTCGTTCAGAACCGGAATGACAATGTCGACGGAGGCCATGGTTAGGCTCCTGTCTCTTCGGCCAGTTCACGGGCCAAGTCGAAAGGGTCCGCAGCGACGACGCTCTGGGCGAACATCTCCATGGCCCCCCAATCACTCGTCCGGCTTTCGAGCGGGCCACGGTCGACCAGCCGGACCAACACCGGAAAGCCTTCCCACGACTCTGGGCTGACACCACGCGGGGGCATTAGCATGCCCATGTTGAAGGAACGCACGCCGAGCCGCCCGACCAGTGTCCTCAGCACCGCGAAGAGCGGGGCCGCTGCTGACGGTGTCAGCTCGGGCAGCAGGATCAACACCTCCTTCTCTTTGATCGGCGTGAGATGGGCCAGCACGCGCCCCTCATTAACAACGCCGCCAACCTCGAGGCCAAGGGCTCGGTGCACCGCTGCGAGGTCATCGAAGTAGGACGCGTGGTAGCGCTGCCGGTATGCCTCCGCGTCGGCGCGCAGCCGCTCGATCTTGGCGAAGTGGCGCTCGCGGGCAAGCGACGCCTGCATGTGACCATGGACCACCGAGCCGCCCGCGCGCCAGAGGCAATTCCACATGAGGTAGGGGTAGATGGCATCCGGGTCGGACGCTTGTGCCTTGGCGAACCAGTCCAGGGCCAGTTCGATATGCCCGGCAAGGCCCTCGATCGAGAACTTGAGAGGATCCGGCTCAGCGAAAACAATGAGGCTGTGCTGGGTGTCGTAGCGAGCGACGTTCGCCGCGGTCATTCCGTGGCGGTTTTGCAGCCTGCCGAAGGTGTCCTCGGGCGTCGAAGCCAACGGGTCGGCCCACACGTCGCCGTCGAACTGGCCGGCGATGGGCTGATCGAGCGTGACGGGGACCGGGCGGCGGGCCCGTAGTGCGTTAAATAGAGTCCCTTCGCCGGTCACGACGTTGTCCACTCGGACGAGGACTTGGTGCTCGACGGCCTCACGCGGGCCGAAGTGTTCCTCGACCCACGGGACCATGGTCTCTGGCACGCGCAGGTGGCTTTCGGTGGGCGTCACGCGGTAGATACGGTCGAACAGCAACCGAACAGCCAACGGCAGCGACGCGGCAAGCGCAGGAAGGTCGGCAATAGAACGCAGGGCAAGCACGGCCACCGGGCGGGCCGTTTATTCGGCCTGTGGAGCGGTGGGGCGCTCCAGCGAGAACTTGTCGAGCTGGAGCTGGACTGGCATCGGGTAATGGCCGCTAAAGCAGGCATTGCAGAAACCGGTGCCGGTCGTGTCGCCGCTGACCACTTCGTGGAGCCGCTCCACAGTGAGGTAGGCGAGCGAGTCGGCACCGATGAGCTGGCGGACCTCTTCGATGCTGCGGGAACTCGCGATGAACTCGCCTTTGGTCGGCATATCAACGCCGAAGTGGCACGGGTGCTGGATCGGGGGCGCGCAGACGCGCAGGTGGACCTCTGTTGCACCAGCCCGGCGCAGCAACTCGACGACGTGCGGCGTGGTGGTCCCACGAACGATGCTGTCGTCCACAACGACAATGCGCTTGCCCGTGAGCACCTCCGGGATAGGGTTAAATTTGTTACGAACGCCCAGCGCACGGAAGTGTTGGTCGGGCTCGATGAAGGTTCGCCCGACGTAACGGTTCTTGATGAGCCCAAACTCGAAAGGCAGGCCCGACTGCTTGGCATAACCAAGGGCAGCCGAGTTCGCCGAGTCAGGCACGGGTATGACGATGTCGGCCTCGACGGG
Organism: Dehalococcoidia bacterium; assembly: GCA_963577205.1. Lineage (GTDB taxonomy): Bacteria > Chloroflexota > Dehalococcoidia > Lucifugimonadales > Australimonadaceae > CAUYXS01. The sequence goes on from CAUYXS010000007.1 coordinate 7,429, forward strand.
GTAGTCGATGGCCAGCGCCTCGCCCATACGCTGGCGGGTCCTGTGCGCCAGGCGCCCCTCGAGAATCGAGTCGGGCCGCGCGAAGTAGATGTGCTCAAAGACACAGTGTGCCGTCGTCGCGCTGGGCGTAGCACAAGGAATGCTGGTCAGGCCGTCGTGATTGATGACGATGGTTTCGCCGGGCTCGACCTCGCGGACGAACTGTGCACCAACATGGTCCAGCGCCGAACTCTCCGAGGCAACAACCCATCCGGTGCCATACTTGCCCAGGCACAGCGGGCGGACGCCCAACGGGTCCCGCATGGCGACCAGCGTGTCCTTGGTGGCGACGACAAGCGAGTAGGCGCCCTGCAGGGTGCGCATGAGGTATGCGGCGCGGCCGGCCCAGTCGCCTGCCGGCGCCCAGGCCATGAGGTGCGCGACCACTTCGGAGTCCGTAGTGGTCGCGCAGGTGACACCAAACTCCTCCGACAGCCAGTCCTTGAGTTCGCCTGCGTTGATGACATTGCCGTTGTGGGCGAGGGCAAGCTCGATCGACGAACTCTTGACGACGATGGGCTGAACGTTGATCAGGTTGCTGGAGCCCATCGTCGAGTAGCGGGTGTGCCCGATGACGAGGTGGCCCGGCAGGCGCTCAAGGTCCTCCGTGCGGAAGACGGTGGAGACCAGGCCCATATTGACGTGGGCTCGGAGGGTCTGGCCGTCCCCGGCGGCAATGCCCGCGCTCTCTTGTCCTCGGTGCTGGAGTGCGAAAAGCCCGAAGAAGGCGATCCGCGCAGCCTCGGCGCCCAATGCGCCGGGGATGTATGCACCGAGAACCCCACACTCGTCGTGGAGAACGTCTTCGAGGTCACCTGCAGGGTGATTGGCGGTGGCCACGGAGTAGCCTCCCGTTGCGCGCGAACTGCTGCTCATTGTACTCGGTACCCGCGTCGATGGCTCGCGTCATGAGGGGCTGCACCCCTCGTTTGGTCTGGCACCGAGCCGAAGCTAGGTGTCTTGGTGCAGCAGCACGAAGTACTCTCGGTTCCCGTTATCGCCTGCCAGCACGCTCCGCCGGACTCCCAGGAGCCGCAACCTTCGCCCTGACTCAATGGCCCACAGGCAGAACGCCCCGACCACATCGGCGTGGGTTTTCGGGTCTTTCACGACGCCGCCTCTGCCAACCGCGCCGCGGCCTGCCTCGAACTGCGGCTTGACCAAGACCAGCGCGTGGCCTCCGCCGCGCAGATGGGCGAATGCGGGCGGCAGCACCAGCCGCAACGAGATAAAAGAAACGTCGGCGACCAGTATGTCGACCGCCTCAGGCAGTTCGAAGGGTTGCCGCGCGTTGGTCTGTTCCATCGAGACGACGCGCGGGTCGCTCCGGAGCCTCTCGGCGAGCTGGGCTCTGCCCACGTCGATGGCGTAGGCCCGTATCGCGCCAGCCTGGAGCAGACAGTCGGTGAAGCCGCCGGTGGAGGCGCCGATGTCGAGGGCTGTTTTGCCCGTGACGTCGAAATCGAACGCGGCCAGCGCACCCGCTAGCTTCTCCCCTCCCCTGCCGACGTACCGTCGCCGCTCGGCGAGCCGCAGGGGGGTGTCGGCCGCGACCATCTGGCCGGGTGTTTCCACCCGCGCGTCCCGCGCGTCGCCTGAGAACACCTGCCCGGCCCGCAAAAGCAGCTGGGCCTGGGAGCGAGACGCCGCCAAGCCGCGCTCAACGAGCAGAAGGTCGGCCCGAACGCGGCGTGGCTTTCGGGCCGCAGGCTGAGGAGGCATTGGCTCAGGCTTTCCCTGCGCAAGTTCAGACAAGAGCGCTTTCAGGTCGGGTATGGGAGGAACGATAGGAGGACGGTCGGCTTCCCGTATCGGCTTCCTTTGACACTCCAAGCGGGGCCAGATTATACTCGACCACCGGGGAAGTGAGCTGACAACGGCCGCACTACTGACAGTATGCCGAAAAGAACATATCAACCAAAGAAGCGGCGACGAGCCCGAGTACACGGGTTTCGCGGCCGCATGTCAACGCCCGGCGGACGCCGGGTGTTGAGCCGGCGTCGGTTCAAGGGCCGGCATCAGCTAGCGGTCTAGGTATTCTCGCGAGTACGGAATGGCTCCGAGCGAGCGAGTCATTGCCCCGAGAGCGCCGGCTCAGACGTAGCGGTGACATCCAAGCGCTCAGGAGGCGCGGGAGTTCTCAGCCGCACTTCCTTGTAACGCTCCGGGCGGCGCGGAACTCCCTCCCCTATTCTCGTTTCGGTTTCGTAGTGGGACGTCGAGTAGCCAAGGCCGCGGTTGCACGGAATCTGCTGCGCCGCCGGATGCGGGAGGTGGTGCGCCGGGCCGGCGTACGCGAGGGCTGGGACTTGCTGTACATCGCCAGACCGCCGGCCGCGATGGCAGACTTCGAAGGGGTGCGCCAGGCGGTCATGGAGGTCACCCAGCGAGCGGACCTGCTGGTGGGACCGGAGAAAGGGAGCGACGAGAAGCGGTAGTGATGCAAGCTTTGGTCATTCGGCTCATCTCTTGGTACCAGCACGCCGTGTCACCGATCTGGCCAGGCGCGTGCCGGTATCATCCGACGTGTTCGCACTACAGCCGGGAGGCCATCCTTCGCCATGGGGTTGTTCGCGGGGGTTGGCTGGCATTCAGGCGGTTGGCCAGTTGCCAGCCGTTGGGAGGATCGGGCTTCGACCCGGTCCCCGAATAGACTCGATATTCAGCCCCGGCGTTGGTGCCGGGGGGCCGAGCCCTCGCACCCACGGGGCTCGATCGAAGGACCAGTCGTTTGAGACGCTCAGATAAATTGCCTGGTGGCCTGTGTTTTCGAGCACCGATCGGTGCTCTGTTTCTGTTTGCCATCCTCACGTTGGTCCTCGCCGGCTGCGCCGGCAACCGCTCCTCACCTTCGCAGGCGTGGTCCGGCTTGGCTGTTGACGGGTCGACCGGTTACATCGGCACGCAGAACGGAGAAGTGATTGCCGTAGACCTCGAGGCTCAGGGCCGGGAGACTGCCAGCTTCGCGGTGGGCAGCGCAGGCCGGACCGACGCCTTTCCTGGCTTCTACGGCGTGCCTACGGTCGCAAACGGGAAAGTCTATGTCGGCGGATTCAACGGTATTGTTTACGCACTCGATGCAACCGGCCTGATCGAAGTTCGGTCCTTCGAGATAGAGGGAGACAAGCTGTCGAAGGGGATTCTGGGCTCCATCGTTACGGCTGGCACTAGGTTCGTGTTCGGCGGCTCGGAGTCTGCGGACACCGGCCGACTATATGTGCTGGACGAGGACCTGCGTGAGGTTTGTGTTTATCCCGCCCGCGGCAACGACCCCGTTGGCGCTATCTGGTCGACACCGACAGTGGTAGATGGGATTGCCTATTTCGGTGACCTGTCGCACAACCTGTATGCGATCGCCGTCGACGACTGCGAGCCGGTCTGGGCGGCGCCGGTAGGTTTGGGGGGTGGGATTTCGGCGCCGGTGCTCGTGCTGGACAACAAACTATACGTCGGTTCGTTCAATCAAACCTTCTACGCGATCGACCTCGAGACCGCCGGTGCATCCGCGGTGCTGGAGGCCGATAACTGGTTCTGGGCGAAAGCAGCAACGGACGAGACTCGTGTGTTTGCACCCAGTCTCGACGGGCGGCTGTACGCCTATGACCTGACGACACGGCGCGTGGCATGGGTTTATCCGGCGGACGGCGACATCGGCCCCATCATTTCCGCTCCGGTGGTGGTCGGCGACACGGTCGTGGTTGGCTCCGACGACGAAAACATCGTGGTGCTAGACGCCGCCACGGGAACTCGCCTGTGGGACCAGCGCGTCGGCAGCAAGATCCGCGCGCCGCTCACGGCGGCCGGCTCGGTGGTGTACGTGTATACGATCGACCGTGTACTGCGGGCCTATGACGTCGTTGACCGCCGGCTATTGTGGGAGCAAGACCTGGGGAAGGGGCGCTAGCCATGGAGTTCCTAGGGATACTCTGGGGCGAGGTTGTCACGAAGCCGATGACGAACAGCCTGATGCTGCTTTACGTCATCCTGTTCAACAACCTGGGCATCGCGATCATCGTGTTCACGCTCCTGGTCCGTGGTGCAACGTACCCATTAGTGGTGCGCCAGGTGCGCTCAACTCAGAAGATGCAGGCGCTTCAGCCCCGGCTGCGCGAAATCCAGGAGCGCTACAAGAACGACCCGCAGAAGCGCGGCGCCGAGATGATGCGGACCTATCGCGAGATGGGGGTGAACCCCGTCGGTTGCCTGGGACCGCTTGTCGTGCAGATGCCAATCTTCATAGGTTTGTTCTGGGCGATCAACAACGTACTGCCGTTCACCCCGGAGAACCTCGCCGGCCTTTCCGACCGGCTGTACGCCTGGTTGCCGATGCTGGATTCGGCGGTGCCGGTAAGCCGTCATTTCTTGGGCATGGACTTGGCCATCGAGCCGTCACGTGACCGGAACTTGCTGGGGCTCACGCTCGTCGCACTCTCGGGCATCACCATGTTCATACAACAGCGCATGGTGCAGGTGCGCAGCGCCGACCCCACACAGGCCTCGACCCAGCGGATGATGGTGTGGATGTTCCCGATCATGTTCGGGGTGTTCAGTCTCTTCTTCCCTGGCGGTCTGGTCGTCTACTGGGTTGTGTCAAACATGGTGGGAATCATCATCCAATCATTCGTGACCGGATGGAGCAACCTGCGGAACGCGATACCGGGTCTGGCTACGCCGGCCCCGCTTCCCGCGGCACGGGGTCCCGTGCTACCCGCTCCATCGGCACAGGAGGCCTCGGATGGAGAGCGACAGCCTCGAAATAACAGGGAAGACGGTGGAGGAGGCGATCGAGTTGGCGACAATCGAGCTCGGCGTCAGCCGAGACGAGGTCGGCGTCGACGTCGTTAGCCACGGCCGCTCCGGAATCCTCGGCATTGGATCGGAGCCCGCCAAGATTCGCGTTCGCCGCATTGGCAGCGGCGGGGCCGCTGGCGCCGCACTCACGGCCGTCACGGGCATCTTGGCGAAGCTGGACGCGCAGGCCCGCGCGAGCATCCGCAACACCGGCACCGGCCCGGACGACCCCACGATGATCGACGTACAGGGCGAGGACGCCGGACTCCTGATCGGCAAGCGCGGGGACACGCTACGCTCGCTTCAGTTCATCGTGAACACCATGCTGGCGCAGCGCGACCGAGATGATGGTGACGTAACGCCAGTCATCATCGACATCGAGCACTACCGGCAGCGACACGAACAGAGTCTTCGGGAGCTGGCGGGGCAGATGGCTCGCCGCGCGTCGAGCGCCGGGCGCCCTTTGTCGCTCGAGCCGATGTCGGCCGCGGACCGCCGCATCGTGCATATGGAACTCGCGGATAGCACCAGCGTGACCACCGAGAGCACGGGCGAAGGTGCCAACCGAAGGGTCACCATCAAACCGGTGGGGGATCGCCCAGCCCCGTCAAGCTCGGACCAGTCAGGCCCTCGTCGCCGTGGACCGACTAGAACCGGCTGAGCCAGACGCTCCTGGCGCGGTGGAGGCAACCTCGCCGCCCGGGCCGGAGCGTCTGCTAGTCCGCCGCGAGTGGCTCTTCGCGGCGCTGGCCCTCCCTTTCGCGGGCCTGTTTGCCGCGTCGCTCGTTTCGTGGCCGTGGCGTGTGCTTGGGCTGCCCGGCGTCAGTGGGGGCCTGACTCCGCCCGGCATTGTGCTGATGATCGGTGTCGCGGCAGCGGGCATCTTCGCGATGCGCCAGCGCCTCCCCATGAGCCTCCTTACGTGGCCGCCGGGGGCGATCGGCGCGGTCGTGCTGGTGGCCACAGGCCTCGTGGCCACCGAGTTCGACCCGTCGACCGGGTTCGCAGCCCTGGCTATCTACGGTGCCATGTACCTTTTGGTCCTTTTGGTGGCTGTGTCACTGCTGGACCACGGGCTGCCCGTTGCCATTGGCTACACAGCTTTCTTCGTGCTGACCCAGGCCACACGGTTCCCGGTCTTCGAGATGGAAGAAGCCATCGCCAATGCCAGCCTGTTCACGGCAGCGGCGGCACTGCGGTCGGTTGTCGAGGTCGCGGCAGTGGCGTGGCTCGCCCGCCGCCTGGTGACGGCACCCGTGGGCGAGGCCAACGGTAGCGCCTGGGCGCTGGTCCTCTTGGCCGGCGCCCATGGGATTCTGGCGAGCTGGGAGGGGCCGTTGCTCGTCGGCGACCTCAGCCTGGTGACAGCCAGTGCACAGGCGGTGCGCTGGCTTGGGCTTGTGCTGATGCAACTGGGGTTGGTTTTCTCTCTCAGCCGGCTGCGCCGCGCGTTCGCGCACTTCGAGCCGCGGCCGACTGGCGATGACACGCCCCATGACCAACGTAAGCCTTCGAGGCCCCGTCCGTTCTATCGGCGCAGCCGCAGGCCCACGCCGCGGACACGCCGCCGGCGTTAGTGGCCGAATCCGCTTGACGGATTTCGTCACATGGTGCTACGTTGGCGCACACGGCAAAGATGGAGCCGAGTAGGCTGGACGACGCGTCAAGCGAGCCGGGAACGGTGTGAGCCGGCACGCGGAACCAGTCGAATATCCCTCCTGAGTCGTCACCAGAAACCCGCGTTCCTTACCTTTAGCAGTAAGAGGAGAGGGCCGCCGGGGAGTAAGCGTGACCGGGCAGCCACCCGTTATCCAGGCGGGTCTTCGCCACGAGGGCCCATGATAAGTGTCCCTCCGACTCTGTCGGAGGGGAACGAGGGTGGTACCGCGGGTCATGCCCGTCCCTTACCGAAGTAGGGGCGGGCTTTTTTTGTTGCGAGAGTGAAAGTCGCGAGAGGAGAAAATGGTGGACGCCAAGCCTGTTCTGAGCGAAGCCGAAGGGCGGCGGTTCGAGGCGGTCTCCAGCCGTGTGAGCTTTCCGGACCTCGAGCAGTCCGTGCTGGAGCGCTGGCGCGCCATCGATGCGTTCAACCGCGTGGCCGAGGTACGTAAAGGCGCGCCGCTGTTCGTGTTCTACGAAGGCCCCCCGACCGCGAACGGCGCGCCGGGCATTCACCACGTCATCACCCGCGCCTACAAGGACGTAATGATCCGCTACAAGACCATGCGCGGATTCATGCCGCTGCGTCGCGGCGGTTGGGACACGCACGGTCTCGCCGTCGAGTTGGAGGTGGAAAAGGAGCTGGGTCTCAAGAACAAACAGGACATTGAGGCGTACGGCATCGAAGAGTTCAACCAGCGCTGCCGCGAGAGTGTTTTCCGTTACATCAGTGAATGGGAGCAACTGACTGAGCGTTCCGGTAGTTGGCTCGACATGAACGACGCCTACATCACGTACGACAACGGCTACATCGAGAACGGCTGGTGGGTCTTCAAGCGCCTCTGGGATCAAGGGCTCGTGTACGAGGGGTTCCGCGTGACGCCCCACTGCCCACGCTGCGTAACGAGCCTGAGCTCACACGAAGTGGCACAAGGGTACAAGGACGACACGCCGGACCCGTCGATCTTCGTGCGCATGCCGCTGTCCCTTTCCCAGCCGGACGCGGAGCCCGGCGTCGCCGCACGGCTGGGCCTGGACAATAGCGGTGTGCCGCCGATGAGCAAGGAGGCCATCCGGAAGTTCACGGACCCACCATCGTTGGCGATCTGGACGACGACGCCTTGGACGCTGACCGCGAACATGGCCGTGGCGGTGGCGCCCGGCCAGGAGTACGTGCTAGTCCGCGCGCCTGAAGGAGCCGAGCGGGACGAGCGCCTGGTGCTCGCGGCGAGCCTCATGGAGTCAACGCTGGGCGAGGGCTGGCGCGTGCTGGAGCGATTCGCCGGCAGCGACCTCGTAGGCCTTCGCTACGAGGCGCCGTACCCTCTCGTGAAACCTGAGCCTGGAATGTACCGAGTGTACGCCGCCGATTACGTGACTACTCAAGATGGCACCGGCCTGGTTCACACAGCCCCAGCCTATGGCGCGGACGACGCGGAGTTGGGACGCGAGCACGGCCTGCCCACCCAGCACACGGTGGACCTCCATGGGGTGCTGGCCGACGGCTTCCCTGGCGCGGGGAAGTTCGTGAAGGAGGCTGACGGAGAGATCATCCGCGACCTCGACCGGCGGAGTTTGCTGCTCAAGCAGGGAATATACCGCCACACCTACCCCTTCTGCTGGCGCTGCGACACGCCGCTGCTCTACTACGCCAAGGCATCGTGGTACATCCAGACGACGGCGGCCAAGGAGCGACTGATGGAAGGAAATCAGTCCATCAACTGGCACCCGGACCATGTGCGCGAAGGTCGCTTCGGAGAGTGGCTGCGTAACAACGTGGACTGGGCCGTTTCCCGCGAGCGCTACTGGGGCACGCCAATCCCCATCTGGCGCTGCGAGACGTGCGGCGAGACGGCCTGCGTCGGCAGCAAGGCCGAGCTAGCGGCGCTGGCGACGCCGCAGACGCGAGCGCTGGTTGAGGGACTCGACCTCCATCGCCCCTACGTGGACCGGATCAAGCTGGTCTGCAAGGGCTGCGGTGAAGCGATGGCGCGCGTCCCTGAGGTTGCCGACGCCTGGTACGACTCGGGCGCGATGCCCTTCGCGCAATGGAACTTCCCGGTCACTCTCCCCACTCCCAACGGGGAGGTGACTTTGCGCAGCGTCGAGGACGTCATCGCCAGCCCCTACTACCCAGCGGACTACATCACCGAAGGCATCGACCAGACCAGGGGTTGGTTCTACAGCCTGCTGGCTGAGTCGGTGTTGCTAACCAACCAGCCTTCCTATCGGAACGTGATTGTCCTTGGGCTGATCCTCGACGAGAAGGGCGAGAAGATGTCCAAGTCTAAAGGCAATGCGGTCGACCCGTGGGAAGTCATGGGCGCGCAGGGCGCCGACGCGCTGCGGTGGTATCTCTACACCGCGGCGCCGGCCGGTGTCGCCCGGCGCTTCTCGCAGGGCCTCGTCCAAGAATCGCTGCGCCGGTTCATGCTCACGCTCTGGAATACCTACTCATTCTTCGTGACCTACGCGAACATCGACGGCTTCGTGCCCGAGGAGCACGCCGCGCGCTGGAAGGGTGAGGTGGGCGGTCCCGTCCTCGCCGGTCCCCCAGCCAACGAGCTCGATAGGTGGATCGTCTCGGAACTGAACGGCCTCGTCTCCGCCGCGAGCAGCGAGATGGACGGCTACAACCCGACCGACGCGGGACGGCGCATCGAGGAGTTCGTCAACCGGCTCTCAAACTGGTACGTCCGTCGCAGCAGGCGTCGTTTCTGGAAGAGCGAGAACGACGAGGACAAAGCATCGGCCTATGTCACGCTGTACTCCTGCCTGCTGACGGTGAGCCGGCTCATAGCACCGATGACACCGTTCGTCGCCGACGCCATGTACGCAAACCTCGCGTCGCGAGACTCAGTTGACAGTGTCCACCTGGCCGATTGGCCAATGGCGGACGCCACGCTGACGGACGAGACGCTCGAACGGGCAACGCGCCTGGCCATGCGTATTGCGAGTCTCGGCCGCGCCGCGCGCAGCCAGAGCGCCATCAAGGTCCGCCAGCCGCTGGCGCGCGTGCTAGTGCAGACGCGCGATGATGACGTCGCGCTGTTGCCGTCCATCAGATCACAAGTCATCGACGAGCTCAACGTGAAGGCGCTGGAGGTGGCGGCGGATGACGGCCTGGCTACCATTAGCGTCCGTCCCAATCTGCCGCTGCTGGGCCCCAAGTACGGTCGACTGGTTGGCGCCATCCGCGCAGCTATCGACCAGGCCAACGCCGCCGACCTAGCCAGCAGCGCCCGCGCCGGCGACCTGGTGCGTGTGGGCGAATTCACGCTGGAGCCAGAAGAGCTGCTGATCGACATGGAGGAGCGCGACGGGTTCGCAATCGCATCTGAAGAGGGCGGCTCTCTCGTGGTGGCGATCGACACAGCGCTGACGCCTGAACTGAAGGCGGAGGGCTTCGCGCGCGAGCTGGTCCATCGCTTCCAGAACCTGCGGCGCGACGCGGGCTTTGACATCGCGGACCGCATTGTCACCTACGTGGGCGGCGCCGACGAGACCACGCGGGCGGTGCTGGCAACCCACGAGAGCTACCTGCGCGACGAGACGCTAAGCGACAAGGTTGTCCTGGCGGCGCCGCCCGAGCGCGCCTACGGCGAAGCGCAGGACGTGGAAGGCATATCGCTGGCGCTGGGCGTCGAGCGCACGGGGTAGGCCCTGCGAGTTCTACTCGCGTGGCCTAGTCGCCTCAACCCGAGCGGCAAGCGTGCGCCCCGACTCCATGAAGAGCACCGGCACGGTGCCGGCCAGCGCGATCGCAGCGATGAGCCAAAGGCCCAGGGAGTAATTTCCTCGCAGGTCGAATAACGCGCCCATCAGGATCGGTCCGACGACGCCAGCCGCGACCCCAGTTCCCTGGAGTAGGCCGACGACCGCACCCAGTGATCGAGTGCCGAACATCATGCTGCCGAGCGTCCCTCGCATAGGGATCGTCGTGCCGAAAGCGAGGCCGAAGAGCAGGTCGAAGGGGAGGGTCTCGACGAGGTTGTCAGGCTTGCCCATCTGCAGGTACACGAAACTTGACGCCAGCATGACGGAGGCGGCCACTAGGACCAAGCGATAGTCGAGCTTGTCCATGAGCCATCCGCCGCCGGTCCTGCCGAAGCCACTGGCCCAGAGAACAATCCAGATGGTCGTTGCCGCGGCAGTACTCGAAAAACCCCGGTCGTTGACGAAGTAGGGTATCTGGTGCAGTTGGAAGCCGGAGTTAGCGATGAACATGCCGCCGAGGTAAGCCGACAGCAGCCAGAAGGCGCGCGAGCGGGCCACGGTAGACATGCTC